>NZ_JAMPOT010000036.1:0-1063 GCF_028480685.1 Providencia sp. PROV174 | reverse complement strand
AAAACTTACGGCGGTTCTGCTCGTGCATTCGACCAAATCGATAACGCACCAGAAGAAAAAGCGCGTGGTATCACTATCTCTACTTCACACGTAGAATACGATACTCCAACTCGCCACTACGCACACGTAGACTGCCCAGGACACGCCGACTATGTTAAAAACATGATCACTGGTGCTGCTCAGATGGACGGTGCAATCCTGGTTGTTGCTGCGACTGATGGCCCAATGCCACAAACTCGTGAGCACATCCTGTTAGGTCGCCAAGTAGGTGTTCCTTACATCATCGTGTTCCTGAACAAATGTGACATGGTAGACGACGAAGAGCTGTTAGAATTAGTTGAAATGGAAGTTCGTGAACTTCTGTCTCAATACGATTTCCCAGGCGACGACACTCCAGTTGTTCGTGGTTCAGCTCTGAAAGCGCTGGAAGGCAACCCAGAGTGGGAAGCGAAAATTGTTGAATTAGCAGGCCATCTGGATACTTACATTCCAGAGCCAGAGCGTGCAATTGACAAGCCATTCCTGCTGCCAATCGAAGACGTATTCTCAATCTCAGGTCGTGGTACAGTAGTAACAGGCCGTGTTGAGCGTGGTATCATCAAAGTTGGTGAAGAAGTTGAAATCGTTGGTATTCAAGACACGGTTAAAACAACTTGTACTGGCGTTGAAATGTTCCGTAAACTGCTTGACGAAGGTCGTGCGGGTGAGAACGTTGGTGTTCTGCTGCGTGGTACTAAGCGTGAAGAAATTCAACGTGGTCAAGTACTGGCAAAACCAGGTTCAATCAAGCCACACACTAAATTCGAATCAGAAGTTTATATTCTGAGCAAAGATGAAGGTGGTCGTCACACTCCATTCTTCAAAGGTTACCGTCCACAGTTCTACTTCCGTACAACTGACGTAACTGGTACTATCGAACTGCCAGAAGGCGTAGAGATGGTAATGCCAGGTGATAACATCAACATGATCGTTACCCTGATCCACCCAATCGCGATGGACGACGGTTTACGTTTCGCAATCCGTGAAGGTGGCCGTACTGTAGGTGCGGGTGTTGTTGCAAAAA
>NZ_JAMPOT010000034.1:0-2573 GCF_028480685.1 Providencia sp. PROV174 | reverse complement strand
GTTCTCACTGGCGAATCCGCTGTGATAGCAATTTTTTCTAATGCTGAATAATTCACTGTACATTGGCCTGCATCGCCGCCCCATTGAATATGAATACGTCCTGTATCCGGTAAACCACTCATATAAAGTTGGCCATTTGAGCCGACAATACCGGTATTGATATCGTTATCGTCACTGTCTTCTGCAACTAATGTGGCTATCGCCCCAAACGGTGGCATTTTTCCTGAGCTTGTCAGGGTAACCATCGCTTGGTAACCCACTTTAGTTTTAAAGTGGCGCTTAATCACCGCGCCTTCGGTTGGATACACCATCATGGAAGTATCTTTAAATGTGATGTCATCCGGTAATGTATTGACGTTAACCGAGATTTGGTTTGCCGTGTTGCTAGCCAACTGAGGAATAACTGCATTACCAAAGCGGTCAAACTGTGCCCCCATGCTTAATGCGGCTCCTTTTGCGCCATCCGCGGTAATAATGGCGATGGTGTCCCCAACATTCGGGGATAATGTCACGCCATCAGAATGCGCAACTAACCCGCCACTGAGCGTACCGTTCATGGAACGATTCGTATCGGAGTAACTGTAGCCTGTTGATAATGTAGCGTTATTGCCTGAATACGTCCCGTTAACACTGCCACCGTAATTACTATTACGGCTGTCATAGTTTTGATATAAACCGTAGCTGAAGCGGCTGTTCATCGCACTGCCCGTTAAACCCGCTTGGTGACGCATATCACCGTGGTTATCTACGCTCACCCCGTAACGCGCACTCATGGTTTGTGCCATTTCACTGTTGGTCAGCAGGCTTAGCGGTACCGACACATCGAACGACACCACCCGATTTTCCGGCCAACTGTTGTTGTAGCTTTTCACGCGGTCAACCATATAGCTCAAGCTATAGGAAACGCCACGGAAGTTATTGTTATAAGACATTCCCACTGAGGTATTGGAGCTTTGCCCCCCCCAATAGGTGTTTTTCGAGGCTCTCAGTGACAAAGAACCATACGAATCAAAAGATTGGTTGATAGAGGTCTGGAAACTGTAACGCTGACGTGAACCCGTCCAAGGCGCTAAGCCATCTTTCAGGGTATAGCCCGCATTATTGTAATCCGAGAAAGAATAGAAGTTCTCAGTGGTATAACGCAGTGCCGTCAAGTCAAAGGAGGTACCTGTTGACAGCAAGCTCTTTGAATAACGAATACGGTAAGATTGCCCTTTTAAATTTTTCTCTGAAAATTTGGCATCTGAGTGTGTCACGTCCGTGGATAGCGCCCCGAGCACACCCAACGACAGGCCGATACCGCCCACGACCGAGTTATAGCCGTTCGACACCAACAACCCACCATAAGTGGTGATATTATAAGGTAGACCGACGCTGAATGAGCCGAGCGCAAAGGTTTTACGCTCAGAGCCTACGGTGATCCCCCCATTGTAACGCCCTGCGGAAACTTCATAGTTATACGAGCCTTGGCGCTCCATCATCGGCAATGAGGAATAGGCTTGGGTGAAGACTGTTTGTTTGCCATCTTCTTCTTCTACCGTCACTTCCATGTCCCCGGCCAACCCACTGGCAGGGATATCACGAATAATAAAACGGCCTGGTGCCACAAATGTTTGGTAAACCACACTGCCATTTTGGCGTACGGTGACGGTCGCATTGGTGTTCGCAAATCCCTCTACCACGGGAGCAAACCCTTGCATGCTGCTGGGGTCGAGCTGAGGGTTGGATTTCAGCGTTGCCCCTTTCATCGGGATGGAGTCAAAAATATTGCCACCCGTTGAAATTTCACCGGCGCGTAAGGTGGATTTAATCGCATTAATCGTGCGATAAACATAAGTGTTGGTGAACGAGGAATCACTGCTGCTTGAGGAGCCACTGCTTTTGCTGTAGTTATACAGGTAGCTGGTTCTTAGGCGCCATGCGCCCATGTTGATCCCCGCATTTAAGTTGGCGAACAGAGAATCACTGGTGCTGGATTTTTGGTGATGTTGAGCTAACTGGCGGTTATTACTGTAGTTTAAGACGTAGTCCATCACTAATGCGGTCACACCATCATCACGCAATTCAGGGGGGACATAACCCGCGAAATTAGGCACCATCGCAATTTGTGGCACCGATAAATTCACGGTTAAGGTTTGCGGATCAAACGTAATAGTGGCATCAGCAATATAGTCAGACAGTTTTTCGACCTTAGCATCCTCACTAAGATCTCTTAATTTTGGTAATGCAGAGGTATTCACCCCCAATTTTTTCAGCTCACCCACGGTAAAAACAGGGGTAATTTGACCATCCGATTGTTTATCAAATGCAATGTTGAATTCACCAGAAGGGATCAAATTCACATTCACCATGACATCATATTCGCCTGGGGTTAAGGTGTTACTGTTGGCGAAGTCGTTTAAATCGAGCTGAGAAACATCAATCCCGCTCCCGTGCATTAATAAACCGGGGTCGAAATAAGATTCGGCAGGCGAAAAAGAGGGCGTCATTGCATAGCAGCAAAGAAAAACCTCTAATGCAATTATGTTTAATTTCATCCCTTTCACTGCATCACCTTTTGTTATTTATTATTG
>NZ_JAMPOT010000033.1:0-4466 GCF_028480685.1 Providencia sp. PROV174 | reverse complement strand
AGCCAGAACAGTAGTGATAGCTGCTGTCAGAGTAGTTTTACCGTGGTCAACGTGGCCGATAGTACCAACGTTAACGTGCGGTTTTGAACGTTCAAATTTTTCTTTAGACATTAGATTGTCCCTCTAAGACACGGAATCGGTGGTTAAACCACATCAACCAAGCAAGAATTTATTTCGCTTGTTTTTTTCAGGAGACAAATCAGGGAGATTAGTGAGAACATAAGGGAAGTGGTGCTGATAGGCAGATTCGAACTGCCGACCTCACCCTTACCAAGGGTGTGCTCTACCAACTGAGCCATATCAGCACATCTTGGAGCGGGCAGCGGGAATCGAACCCGCATCATCAGCTTGGAAGGCTGAGGTAATAGCCATTATACGATGCCCGCAATGAACTCGGCTACCTGAGTTATCAGCTGTTAAACTGTTCCTCAAAATTTTCTCTTAAGAAAATTTCTTGGAGATGGTGGTGGGAGAAGGATTCGAACCTTCGAAGTCTGTGACGGCAGATTTACAGTCTGCTCCCTTTGGCCGCTTGGGTATCCCACCTATCCAAATTGTTAATGGTGCCGGCACCAAGAGTCGAACTCGGGACCTACTGATTACAAGTCAGTTGCTCTACCAACTGAGCTATGCCGGCATCAAGTGCTGCGCATTCTAGGTAGAGTCGGCGCAGGTTGCAACAAAAAAATTAATTTTTTTGTTTGTTCGCTCACATTTTGTTCGCTTTTTGGCTTTTTGTTGATTTTTTAACTATTTTAAGCTTAAAACATCAACAGCAGCTGTTAACTATAGTCCATTATCATTTGGTCAGTAAAGGGAGAAAGAGGCTTAAAATTTTTAAAATTATTATTTTTTATTCGATATCACAATTTTAGCCTCTCATTTTTAGGTGTTTTTTTCATCACTCAGTATCATTTTTTCTGCCTACATCAAAAAAAACTCATAAAAAATAGAAAAAAACCTACGCCTCCCCACTTTCACTCGCTATGATGCTAGCAAATTTTATGGATACGGGTGTTTAGGCAACCTGTCCAACCTGCATAAAATAGGCAGATGTTGGTTTATGAAAAAGAAAGAAAATTTTATTACTACGCCATACTTAGAGTTTGATAGAGAACACTGGGCAACTTTACGTGATTCAGTTCCACTTACATTAACATCGGGTGAACTTCTAGAGTTAAAAGGGATTAACGAAGAACTCTCTATGGAAGATGTTATAGAGATTTATCTACCTTTATCGCGTTTATTGAATTTTTATATCAGCTCAAACTTACGTCGTCAGGCTGTCCTAGAGCAGTTCCTTGGGACTAATGGCGCAAAAGTGCCTTATATTATTGGTATAGCAGGTAGTGTAGCCGTTGGTAAGAGTACAACTGCACGTTTACTACAAGCACTACTCACTCGTTGGCCAGAACACCGTAAAGTTGACTTGATTACAACTGATGGTTTCTTACATCCTAATCAAGTATTAAAAGATAGGAATATCATGAAGAAAAAAGGGTTTCCGCAGTCTTATGATATGCGAAAACTCGTTAACTTCGTGTCGCAAATAAAATCAGGAGCACGTAACGTTAAGGCTCCTGTTTATTCACATTTAACGTATGATATCGTTCCTGACCAAGAACAAATCATTGATCAACCTGATATTTTAATACTTGAAGGACTAAATGTCTTACAAAGTGATATGGATTATCCACAAGATCCTCATCATGTCTTTGTATCTGACTTTGTTGATTTTTCCATTTATGTTGATGCTGCACCTGAATTATTAAAACAATGGTATATCGGTCGGTTTCTTAAATTTAGGCAAGGTGCATTCTCAGATCCTGATTCTTATTTCCATAGCTACTCTAAATTAAGTGAAGATGAAGCTATTAATATTGCAGGGTCTATTTGGGATGAAATTAATGGATTAAATCTTGAAGAAAATATATTACCAACAAAGGAAAGAGCCAGTTTAATTATGACCAAAGGTGAGAACCATACTATTCAGAGTGTTAGATTAAGAAAGTAATTATTTATATTGGCCGGCTTATCTCCGGCCAATAATATATCACTCGTTTGGCCTTAATGATATTTCCCCACCAATATAGGGAATTATTTCTCCATTATCCTTTTGTAGTAATAATGCGCCTTGATCATTAACGCCACGCTCAATTCCTGTAATTACATCATTACCTATCAATAACTTAACAGGTCTATTCAGAAAATTATCTAATTTAAACCATCGTTCTAAAAATGGTTTTAGTCCTTCGTGTTCAAATACAATTAAGGATTCTCTTAATGACTTAATAATATTAGCAGATAATTCATTACGCTCTATATTTTCAACTTCATCTCTTAGTGATGACCATTCTTGTGTTATTGGTTTTGAAATTTCAATGTTGTTATTATTCATCCCAATGTTAATACCAACACCAATAATAATATGAGCTGCATCTCCTGTTTTACCAGTTAATTCAACAAGAATTCCTGCAAGTTTTTTATCATTCATATACAGGTCATTGGGCCACTTTACTTTCACTTTTTCTTGGCTGATTCTATTTAATACTTCAGCAATTACGATACCCACAACAAGACTTAGTCCCACTGCCGCTGCAGGCCCTTGCTCTAATTTCCAATACATTGAAAGATAAAGATTACAACCAAATGGAGATATCCACTGGCGCCCTCTTCTACCACGCCCAGCACTTTGATATTCGGCTAAGCAAGTGTCTCCTGATTTAAGCTCAGCAATACGCTCTAACATATATTGGTTTGTTGAATCGATAACTGGCTCAACAATAATATCCACACCATCAATTTGCTTTTTAATGGCTTCTTCGCTTAATAAATTGATTTGATATGGAAGCTTATAGCCTTTTCCAGCTATTGTTTCTATGTTTAATCCCCAAGAGCGCAATGTTTTGATATGTTTATTAATTGCAGATCTTGTCATTCCTAATTGTTCACCGAGTTGCTCCCCCGAATGGACCTGAGCATCAGCTAAGATATCAATTAGCTGTAAAGGAATATTAGTTTCTTTCATCGAATATAATCCATTGCATTAACTTCTCCCATTCGGCCGATAAACCTTACTTCTGGCTCTAAATTAATATCAAAGCGCTTTGCTACCGTTTGGCTCACATATTTCGCCAAATTAGCAATATCTTGCCCTGTTGCGTGCTGTTTATTAATTAACACCAACGCCTGTTGGGTGTGAACAGCAGCGCCACCTATTTGATGACCTTTTAAACCGCACTGGTCAATTAACCAACCTGCGGCTAATTTAATACTGCCATCAGCTTGTTCATATTGAGGACAATTAGGATAAGCTATTTTTATGGCCTGTGCCTTTTCTGCTGAAATAACAGGGTTCTTAAAGAAACTCCCCGCATTGCCCGTTACTGTTGGGTCAGGTAATTTGCTTCTACGTGTTTGGCATACAGAATTAAATACTTGCTCTGGTGTTACTGTATTGGGGTCAAGTTGAGCAAGATCTCCATACATAAGCTTAGGAACCCATTCTTTAGCTAATTTTAGTCCAACACTGATGATGACATAGCCATATTGATACTCATGCTTAAAAATACTATCACGATAGCCAAATTGGCATTCCGCAGCTGTTAGTCGTATTACTTTGCCTGTTTCAAGGGAAAGTACGTCAACATACTCGCATATATCTTTTAGCTCTATGCCATAAGCACCAATATTTTGAATAGGTGCAGAACCCACACAACCCGGGATCAATGCTAAATTTTCTGCACCACAAATACCTTTACTCAATAATGTTTCAAGTAATTGATGCCAATTTTCACCTGCTTGAGTATGAACATACCAATAACTGTTATCTTCTGTTATTTCTATGCCCTTAAGCTGATTAATAATTACAACACCTTCAAAGTCTGCAACAAATAGAACATTACTTCCCCCCCCTAATAATAATACTGGGAGTTGCTGATTTTTAGCCTCGAGCCATTGTTGGAGCAAAGATTCTTGATTATTCACACAAACAATTGATAATGCTTTTGCTTGAATGCCAAAGCTATTAAATGATTTAAGTTCAGACGTTAGGTTCATTACAGCCTTCAGTACAAGTAAACGAGAATAAGATAAGTCTATCAGGCTGGATTAAGAGTGAATAGCCAGATTAGGAAAATAAGATAATTAGTGAAAATTACGCTATTAATAGAATGTAAAAAGCCACCCAATGGGTGGCTTCTTTATATTTAAAACCTAGCAGTTCCCTACTCTCACATGGGGAGACCCCACACTACCATCGGCGCTACGGCGTTTCACTACTGAGTTCGGCATGGGGTCAGGTGGGACCACCGCGCTATTGCCACTAGGTAAATTCTTTTTAAATGCCGATTATATGGTGCTGATACCCAGATTCGAACTGGGGACCTCACCCTTACCAAGGGTGTGCTCTACCAACTGAGCCATATCAGCAATATGGTGCGGTCAGTCAGTACTGACACAACCTT
>NZ_JAMPOT010000032.1:0-2891 GCF_028480685.1 Providencia sp. PROV174 | reverse complement strand
TATCGCTACGCTTACACACCCAACCTATCAACGTCTTAGTCTTAAACGTTCCTTTAGGACCCTTAAAGGGTCAGGGAAGACTCATCTCAAGGCAAGTTTCCCGCTTAGATGCTTTCAGCGGTTATCTCTTCCGCACTTAGCTACCGGGCAATGCCATTGGCATGACAACCCGAACACCAGTGGTGCGTCCACTCCGGTCCTCTCGTACTAGGAGCAGCCCCTTTCAATCTTCCAACGCCCACGGCAGATAGGGACCGAACTGTCTCACGACGTTCTAAACCCAGCTCGCGTACCACTTTAAACGGCGAACAGCCGTACCCTTGGGACCTACTTCAGCCCCAGGATGTGATGAGCCGACATCGAGGTGCCAAACACCGCCGTCGATATGAACTCTTGGGCGGTATCAGCCTGTTATCCCCGGAGTACCTTTTATCCGTTGAGCGATGGCCCTTCCATTCAGAACCACCGGATCACTAAGACCTACTTTCGTACCTGCTCGAGCCGTCACTCTCGCAGTCAAGCTGGCTTATGCCTTTGCACTAACCGCATGATGTCCGACCATGCTTAGCCAACCTTCGTGCTCCTCCGTTACTCTTTGGGAGGAGACCGCCCCAGTCAAACTACCCACCAGACACTGTCCGCACCCCGGATAACGGGGCTACGTTAGAACATCAAACATTAAAGGGTGGTATTTCAAGGTTGGCTCCATGCAGACTGGCGTCCACACTTCAAAGCCTCCCACCTATCCTACACATCAAGGCTCAATGTTCAGTGTCAAGCTATAGTAAAGGTTCACGGGGTCTTTCCGTCTTGCCGCGGGTACACTGCATCTTCACAGCGAGTTCAATTTCACTGAGTCTCGGGTGGAGACAGCCTGGCCATCATTACGCCATTCGTGCAGGTCGGAACTTACCCGACAAGGAATTTCGCTACCTTAGGACCGTTATAGTTACGGCCGCCGTTTACTGGGGCTTCGATCAAGAGCTTCTCCTTACGGATAACCCCATCAATTAACCTTCCAGCACCGGGCAGGCGTCACACCGTATACGTCCACTTTCGTGTTTGCACAGTGCTGTGTTTTTAATAAACAGTTGCAGCCAGCTGGTATCTGCGACTGGCTTCAGCTCCATCCGCAAGGGACTTCACCTAGCGCCAGCGTGCCTTCTCCCGAAGTTACGGCACCATTTTGCCTAGTTCCTTCACCCGAGTTCTCTCAAGCGCCTGAGTATTCTCTACCTGACCACCTGTGTCGGTTTGGGGTACGATTAATGATAATCTAGAGCTTAGAGGCTTTTCCTGGAAGCGGGGCATGAGCTACTTCATCACCGTAGTGACTCGTCATCGGACCTCAGCATGTAGTGAACCGGATTTGCCTAATTCACCTGCCTACATCCTTAAACCGGGACAACCGTCGCCCGGATAGCCTAGCCTTCTCCGTCCCCCCATCGCAATTATCACCAGTACGGGAATATTAACCCGTTTCCCATCGACTACGCATTTCTGCCTCGCCTTAGGGGTCGACTCACCCTGCCCCGATTAACGTTGGACAGGAACCCTTGGTCTTCCGGCGTGCGGGTTTTTCACCCGCATTATCGTTACTTATGTCAGCATTCGCACTTCTGATACCTCCAGCATACCTCACAGTACACCTTCACAGGCTTACAGAACGCTCCCCTACCCAACAATATTTACATATCGCTGCCGCAGCTTCGGTGCATAGTTTAGCCCCGTTACATCTTCCGCGCAGGCCGACTCGACCAGTGAGCTATTACGCTTTCTTTAAATGATGGCTGCTTCTAAGCCAACATCCTGGCTGTCTGAGCCTTCCCACTTCGTTTCCCACTTAACTATGACTTTGGGACCTTAGCTGGCGGTCTGGGTTGTTTCCCTCTTCACGACGAACGTTAGCACCCGCCGTGTGTCTCCCGTGATAACATTCTTCGGTATTCGTAGTTTGCATCGAGTTGGTAAGTCGGGATGACCCCCTAGTCGAAACAGTGCTCTACCCCCGAAGATGAGTTCACGAGGCGCTACCTAAATAGCTTTCGGGGAGAACCAGCTATCTCCCGGTTTGATTGGCCTTTCACCCCCAGCCACAAGTCATCCGCTAATTTTTCAACATTAGTCGGTTCGGTCCTCCAGTTAGTGTTACCCAACCTTCAACCTGCCCATGGCTAGATCACCGGGTTTCGGGTCTATACCCTGCAACTCATTCGCCCAGTTAAGACTCGGTTTCCCTACGGCTCCCCTATACGGTTAACCTTGCTACAGAATATAAGTCGCTGACCCATTATACAAAAGGTACGCAGTCACCCTGATAAATCAAGGCTCCCACTGCTTGTACGTACACGGTTTCAGGTTCTATTTCACTCCCCTCGCCGGGGTTCTTTTCGCCTTTCCCTCACGGTACTGGTTCACTATCGGTCAATCAGGAGTATTTAGCCTTGGAGGATGGTCCCCCCATATTCAGACAGGATAACACGTGTCCCGCCCTACTCGTCGAGTTCACAACACCAACACCTTCGGATACGGGGCTATCACCCTTTACTGCCGGCCTTTCCAGACCGTTCTCCTGATGCTAATGCTGATTAAGACTCTGGGCTGCTCCCCGTTCGCTCGCCGCTACTAGGGGAATCTCGGTTGATTTCTTTTCCTCGGGGTACTGAGATGTTTCAGTTCCCCCGGTTCGCTTCGTTTGACTATGTATTCATCAAACGATAGTGCAACGAATTGCACTGGGTTTCCCCATTCGGAAATCGTCGGTTGTAACGGTTCATATCACCTTACCGACGCTTATCGCAGATTAGCACGTCCTTCATCGCCTCTGATTGCCTAGGCATCCACCGTGTACGCTTAGTCGCTTAACCTCACAACCCGAAGGTGTCTTCTTA
>NZ_JAMPOT010000031.1:0-12085 GCF_028480685.1 Providencia sp. PROV174 | reverse complement strand
GTGTTTTTTTGAAAATAATTTTCAAGTGGTGATATTTTATACTTTACGCCCGATTCTCAAACAAAAAAAGTGGTTTTATACGTAATTTGATATAAAAAAGGTGGCTATTATTAGCCACCTTTTGATTTCACAATAACATCAATTACTGTTTAGCAACGATTTCGTCATTTTCTACATCTAAAATGACAGGTTTACCTGGCAATAACTTACCTGACAAGATTTCTTGTGCCAGAGGGTTTTCAATTTCCTGCTGAATTGCACGTTTCAACGGCCTTGCTCCGAAGATTGGGTCAAAACCAGCCTCCCCAATTTTCTCAAGTGCCGCTGGTGTTGCACTGACTTCATAACCGTGCTCTTCAAGGCGTTTATATAAACGAGCCAATTGAATATTGGCAATATTCGTAATTTGCTCTTTACCTAATGGATGGAATACAACGACTTCATCTATACGGTTAATAAATTCAGGCCTGAAACTATGGGACACCACTTCCATTACCATATCTTTCATTTCTGAGTAACCAATCATGCCAAACCTTTCTTGGATTAAGTCAGAACCCAAGTTGGATGTCATGATGATTACTGTATTACGGAAGTCTACCGTTCTACCTTGCCCATCCGTTAAACGTCCATCATCAAGCACTTGTAATAAAATGTTGAAAACATCAGGGTGTGCTTTCTCAACTTCATCCAATAAAATGACTGAATAAGGACGACGTCGAACTGCTTCAGTTAAATACCCACCTTCTTCATAACCGACATATCCTGGAGGTGCCCCCACTAAACGTGATACCGCATGTTTTTCCATAAATTCAGACATATCGATACGAACCATTGCATCATCGCTATCAAACATAAAGTTTGCTAACGCTTTACATAACTCAGTTTTACCTACCCCTGTTGGCCCTAAGAACATAAATGAGCCAATTGGTCGGTTCGGGTCTGATAACCCTGCACGACTACGACGAATTGCATTCGATACTGCAACTACAGCTTCATCTTGTCCAATAACACGCTGATGGAGTTGCTGTTCCATACGTAACAGTTTCTCTCTTTCGCTTTCTAGCATTCGAGACACAGGAATGCCAGTCCAACGCGCTAAGATTTCAGCAATTTCAACATCTGTTACCTTGTTACGTAACAGTTTCATGCTTTTACCTTCAGCTTTTGTTGCCGCTTCAAGCTGCTTTTCCAATTCAGGAATTTTACCGTATTGCAATTCAGACATTTTTGCCAAATCACCCATACGGCGTGCTTTTTCCATCTCGATGCGTGTGTTTTCAAGTTCAGCTTTAATATGCTGAGTACCCGTTAATGATGCTTTTTCAGCTTTCCATTCTTCTTCTAACGCAGAATATTCACGCTCTTTCTCTGCTAGCTCTTCTTCTAACATCTCAAGACGTTTTTTACTTGCGTCATCCGATTCTTTTTTCAGCGCTTGCTGTTCAAGTTTGAGCTGAATAATACGGCGTTCCAGCCTATCTAAGGATTCAGGTTTCGAATCCATTTGCATACGTAAACTAGCACCCGCTTCATCAATTAAATCAATCGCTTTATCGGGTAACATACGGTCAGTAATATACCGATGTGATAACGTTGCCGCCGCCACAATCGCCGGGTCAGTTATTTGCACATGGTGATGCAATTCATAACGTTCTTTTAAGCCACGTAAAATAGCAATTGTGTCTTCAACGGATGGCTCTGCGACATACACTTTTTGGAAACGACGTTCTAAAGCTGGGTCTTTCTCAATGTATTGTCGATACTCATCCAATGTGGTTGCACCAACACAGTGTAATTCACCACGAGCCAACGCAGGTTTTAACATGTTACCCGCATCCATCGCGCCATCGGCTTTACCTGCACCAACCATAGTATGTAGCTCGTCAATAAATAGAATGACGTTACCTTCCTGTTTGGCGAGGTCATTTAGAACGGCTTTCAGACGCTCCTCAAACTCACCACGATATTTCGCACCTGCAATCAGTGCCCCCATATCTAGGGATAATACACGTTTGTTTTTTAACCCTTCTGGAATTTCACCATTTACAATACGTTGTGCTAACCCTTCAACAATTGCTGTTTTACCAACACCTGGCTCACCAATCAGCACTGGGTTATTTTTAGTACGGCGTTGCAATACTTGAATGGTCCGGCGAATTTCTTCATCTCGACCAATCACCGGGTCTAATTTTCCTTGCTCTGCACGCTCGGTTAAATCAACTGTATATTTTTTCAAAGCTTGGCGCTGATCTTCAGCGCTTTGGTCATTCACTTTTTCTCCACCACGCATCTGTTCTATTGCCTTTTTTAAATTATCTTTATTAACACCTGCTGCTTTGAGCATGTCTGCTAATGTTGTATTGGCTTCTAAAGCGGCGACAAGAAATAATTCAGAGGAGATAAATTCATCTCCGTGCTTTTGTGCCAACTGATCACATAAATTCAAATGACGCATTAAGTCACTTGATGGTTGAACATCTCCCGCAACACCCTGCACTTGAGGTAAACGACCTAATGCATCTTCGACTTTTTGCTGAAATTGTACGGCATTCACGCCTAACGTCGTCAGCAATGGACGAACGGTGCCCCCTTCTTGATTAAACAAGGCACTTAATAGATGTATAGGTTCTATAAACTGGTTTTCGCGCCCAAGGGCTAGTGATTGGGCGTCAGCGAGAGCTTGCTGGAATTTATTAGTTAAACGGTCCAGACGCATAACACCTCCAATAAATGAGATTAAATTTGCTACTGGATACTAGATGAGGTCAGTTTTTAAATATTCAAGTTTTGCAAGGAATTATTTTCATAATATCCGTTAATTTAGAGCAAAACACCAAAACTAGGTGTTTATCCATATCAATGAAGCCATCCTGCCAGTCTTTCCTTCCCTTCGATAGGAAAAAAATCTGTTTTCATCTGTTACGGTACAAAAATCACCGCCATAAACTTTCGTTACACCAGCAGCTTGTAGTTTTTTGCGTGCTAATAAATAAATATCAGCTAGATATTTATCATTATAAGGAATAAAAGCAGAGGCTAAATCAGACGATTGATTAACAAAAGCCTCTTTGACTTCCTTGCCGACTTCAAATTTCTTAGCACCAATAGCTGGGCCAAGCCAAGCGATAATTTCATTTGCAGGACTAATAAATTGAGCAACTGTATTTTCAAGGACTCCATGACATAACCCACGCCACCCTGCATGGGCTGCGGCAACTTCCGTTCCGGCCTGATTAGTAAATAACACAGGCAAGCAATCCGCCGTCATAATGGCGCAAACTTGGCCAACCTGGTTGCTATACACCGCATCCGCTTGCCTATTGTGAATTTTATTCCCGACAAGATGCAGCACATCAGTACCATGCACTTGCTCAAGCCATACAGGCTGTTGTGGTAGCTGAGCAAGTTTCTCAAGGCGTTGACGATTTTCACTGACAGCGTTGGGAACATCCCCAACATGATCACCTAAATTCAAGCTATCAAAAGGTGGTTGGCTCACACCACCTGTACGAGTTGTACTACAGCTAGCTATATTTTTAGGTTGTGGCCAATCAGGGAAAATCAATGTATTCATTACCAGTCCATATCATCTTTGTGCAGTTCAGTATCTGCTTTTAGAGCTTCAATAAGCTTAACCATATCATCAGGTAACGGTGCATGCCACTCCATTTGAATACCTGAGATTGGGTGATATAAACGCAACATGGTGGCGTGCAGTGCTTGCCTATCAAAATTACGCATGACCTCTAAAAATTCCTCTGTCGCCCCTTTTAATGGACGTGGCCGCCCGCCGTATAAAGGGTCACCAATTAATGGATGATTGATATGGGCCATATGAACTCGAATTTGGTGTGTTCTACCCGTTTCCAGACGTAAACGTAAACGAGTATGAGCTCTAAAGTGTTCCATCACACGATAATGCGTTATGGCTGGTTTGCCCATTGGGTGTACAGCCATATGAGTTCGTTTAGTTGGATGGCGAGAGATAGGTTCTTCTACCATGCCACCCGCAGTCATACGACCGACCGCAACTGCTTCATATTCACGTGTAATTTCTCTACGCTGCAATGCTTCGACAAGGTGTGTTTGAGCTGGAACGGTTTTTGCGACAACCATTAAGCCTGTTGTGTCTTTATCTAAACGATGAACAATACCCGCCCTTGGCACATCGGCAATTTCAGGATAACGATATAATAACGCATTCAGAATTGTGCCATCTGGGTTTCCTGCCCCGGGGTGGACAACTAAATCACGCGGTTTATTAATAATTAGGATATCTTCATCTTCATAAATCACATTAAGTGGGATATCTTGTGGTTCCCAGCGATTATCTTCTTCAATGAGGGCATCGATTAAAATTTGTTCACTGCCGAAAACTTTTTCTTTTGGCTTATTGATAACTTTGCCATTAACCTGCACTCTATCAGCTAAAATCCATTCTTTTATGCGAGAACGTGAATAATCAGGGAACAATTCGGCCAAAGCCTGATCTAAACGTTGACCAAGCTGTGATTCAGCGATAGTTGCACTAAGTTGTACTTGTTGAGCCATAAATTAATCTACTTTTTGGTGTTTGTGTTTTGACGGCAGTGCCGTTTCATTTAAAATATATGCTATTGTAACTCGAATTTTGCCGGGAGCCTTATGGATAGACTCCCTCGAAACACTCAGAGGATAACCTACACGTGATGATACGTATGAAAAATCTGGTGGCTGCAGCCACGTTGAGCCTGATTTTAGTCGGCTGTTCCAGCACTCCTGAAGTCAGCCCTGATAGCTCCCCTGCTGAAATATATGCAACAGGTCAGCAAAAACTACAGGACGGCAATTTTAAAGCAGCGATTAAACAATTTGAAGCTCTTGATAACCGTTATCCATTTGGTCCATATGCTCAGCAGGTTCAATTAGACCTGATTTATGCATATTATAAATCAGCAGAGCTGCCAATGGCGATAGCCGCGATTGACCGTTTCATGCGTTTGAACCCAACTCATCCAAATATTGATTATGTCCTCTATATGCGAGGCTTAACCGCGATGGCCCTGGATGATAGCTTATTGCAAGGCCTCTTTGGTATTGACCGCTCAGACAGAGATCCACAGCATGCACGAGTTGCATTCAAAGATTTCAGTCAGCTAGTTCGCTACTATCCTAACAGCTTATATTCCAATGATGCGAGTAAGCGATTAGTTTACTTAAAAGACCGTTTAGCAAAATTCGACCTTTCTGTTGTTGAATACTACAACAAACGCGGTGCTTATGTCGCGGTTGTTAATCGTGTTCAACAAATGCTAAAAGACTACCCAGACACAGAAGCAACACGTAATGCCTTAGCATACATGGAAATTGCTTATAATGAGATGGGGCTAAACCAAGAAGCGAATAAAGTTGCGAGTATTATTGCTGCAAACCCACAATAATATCATCGTGAGATCTAAAACAGCAGCCTTGGCTGCTGTGAGGCTGTTGACAAAGCGGGATAAAAGCATGGTTTTTCCCGCTTTGTGTTATCAGCCGAAAATCAATAAATTGATTTTCCTAATTTATTTTCAAAACTTATTAGGCTTGCCGCCAAACATAATATGTTTGCAGCAGCCTGATACTAACGGCGATTTAGTTGCTTGCCCATTTAGTGTGCTAATTTTAACCCAAAAAAAACTCCGGCTAATTACCGTTCCGTTAGCCAACTCAGCCAGTTTCCCTTAATCAATTCATTTTGGCAATGCTTTTTCGCCCCTTTTTTACGTGAAATCACACTTCGGATGAGTGCAACTCTTCCTCTGAATGAGATGTGATCTACATCAATTTTTTCTTAGCAAGAACGGGTATTCTGAACTCAACAAAGACGGAAACAATGAGAGGTAACTATATGATAGTGAACATTACTAGCAAACAAATGGACATTACCCCAGCGATTCGTGAGCACATTGAAAGCCGTCTAACAAAACTCGATAAGTGGCAAGCATCCTTGATAAATACGCATGTTGTTTTATCAAAAGAGCCACAAGGTTTTATGGTTGATGCCAACATAAAAACAGCGACAGGAAAATTGGTCGCAAGTGCCAAGCATGAAGATATGTACGTTGCAATTAATGAACTAATTAACAAACTCGAAAGACAACTTAATAAAGTGCAACATAAAGGAGAATCAAGAAGAGCATATAATAGTGTAAAAGAAGCGAATAATACTGTTACGTTATAATTTTATATTATCTATCAACTAATCTTGAACCTTGTAAACGCGCTCACTATGGGCGCGTTTTTTTATGTTTCTGATCCTTAGCTATTGACTTCTTAGTGAGTATCGGGTTTATTTAAATTGAATCTACTAAAGGTATTCATATGAATCTTAATTTTGTTTTCTTTTTCTTCTTTTTTAGCAACTCCTAATTAGGGGCTTTTGTCGTTCGAGAAAGAAAAGAAGACAAAATTAGAAAGCCCCCTCTAGGGGGCTTTTTTTATATCATAATATTAACAGGGTGGGCAGCATGGAAAACAGCACTAATTTATTGAAAGTAAGAGAAAAAATAAGTCAACTGGATAGTGAATTACTAAATCTTTTAGCAAAGCGCCGTGGTTATGCTGTTGAAGTCGCTGAAACAAAAATTGATGATAGCCGCCCTATTCGTGATAAAGACCGTGAGCGTCAGCTTCTTGATGTTTTAATCAACAAAGGTAAACCGCTAGGGCTTGATGGTTTTTATATCACCCGACTATTCCAAATGATTATTGAGGACTCCGTTCTTACACAACAGGCGATTTTACAAAAGCATTTAAATTTAACCCCGAGTGATACTGCCCGTTTCGCATTCTTAGGGCCGAAAGGTTCTTACTCACACATTGCTGCACGCCAATATTCTGCTCGCCATTTTGACCAACTGGTTGAATGCAGTTGCCATAAATTCCAAGATATTTTTTCATTAGTTGAAAGTGGGCAAGCGGAGTATGGCATTTTGCCAATAGAAAACACCAGTTCGGGTGCAATTAATGATGTTTACGATTTACTGCAAAATACATCATTATCAATCGTTGGAGAGATTCGACTCCCAATTAACCATTGTCTCTTAACAACTGGGAATACCGATCTCAGCCAGATCAAAACCGTGTATAGCCACCCTCAGCCTTTCCAGCAATGTAGCCAATACTTAGCGCAATTTCCTCACTGGGAAATAAAATATTGTGATAGTACATCAACTGCAATGCAAATGGTCGCAGACCAAAACTCACCAAGTGTCGCGGCGCTTGGAAGTGAAGCCGGTGGTGCATTATACAATTTAAGCGTAATAGAACATAATCTCGCTAATCAGCAAATTAATATGACACGTTTTATTGTTGTTGCACCGCAACCAATTGAAGTCACTGAACAAGTCCCTGCGAAAACAACACTGCTTCTTACCACTGGCCAACAAGCTGGTGCCTTAGTTGATGCATTAGTTATTTTGAAAAATAATAAGATAATTATGAGCAAATTAGAATCGAGGCCAATTAATGGTAAGCCTTGGGAAGAGATGTTTTATGTAGATGTTCATGCAAACTTACGTTCAGATAATATGCAGCAAGCTTTGAGAGAACTTTCAACAATTACTAGGTCAATTAAAATATTAGGCTGCTACCCATCCGAAAATGTGGTTCCTGTTGAACCTGAAAAAATCACACCTTAATAAAATATAATCAGGCTGCACTTTTATCAGTGCAGCCTATTTAACGGAAACTATATTGCAGCCTTAGGATGATGACTCGACGATTTAACGCTGAAATAATTCACTAACTCCTTCAAATGATATGCTTGTTCATTTAAGGAGTCCGCAGCAACAACAGATTCTTCAACTAAACTCGCATTTTGTTGTGTAGTTAAATCAAGTTGCCCCACTGCACTATTGATTTGAGAGATTCCATCGCTTTGCTCGCGGCTAGCTTGCCCAATTTCACGTAGTAACGCATTCATCTCTTTGACACTATCCACCATGCCATGTATTTGCTGAGTTGCCTTTTCAACAAGTTCCATGCCTTCTTGCGTTTGTGACGATGAATTTTCAATCAATCCGCGAATATCACTCGCTGAAGCTGCACTTTTCTGTGCTAATAATCTCACTTCCCCAGCAACAACGGCAAATCCTCGCCCATGCTCACCGGCTCTTGCAGCTTCAACGGATGCATTCAATGCTAAGATATTGGTTTGGAATGCAATTGAATCTATTAGGTTAATAATTTCTGTCATCTGAGATGACGAACCATTGATAACTCGCATTTTGTTCGTAACTTGGCTCATCATATCGCCATTATTTTGCACAATAATCGCTGCTTGGTCTGCAAGCATGCTGGCTTCATGAGTGTGCTCAGTCGTGTTTTGAACAGTTGAAGTTATTTGCTCCATTGAACTAGCCGTTTCTTCAACTGACGCGGCCTGTTCTTCGGTACGTGCGGCAAGGTTTTGGTTCCCTGCAACAATTTGCCCTGCTGCTGCCGAAATACTTTCAGAACCTTGCTGAACCTCTTGGACGATTTCCAGCAAGTGTTCTTTCATATCATTAAGTGCATTTAGCAACACACCTGTTTCATCTTTTGAGGTGACCTGAATATCTTTAGTCAAATCCCCATTTGCAATTGACTGAGCGAAATTAACCGCATTTTCCAATGGTCTAGTAATAATAGTCGTAATATACCACCCCATTATGCAGCCCGCAGCGATACTCAAGATTGAGAGTACAGCAAGTAATAACTTATTACTTTCATAGTCTGCATTGACTTTCCGACCGATCTCTTGCATCTGCAAGTCTTGGATTGCCATCAATGTTTGAATATGATCTCGATAATCCCGCTGAATACTCGAAGTTTTCGTCATCATCTCATCTATAGCGGCTTGGCGATTATTTTGTTGTAAGAATGCATTCATACGTGCCAGCGATGCATGGAATTGTTGGCGGATCACACGTAAATCCGCTAAAATTTCTTTAGAGCGATCATCAGTGACACTGCTTTCTAGTTTTTCTAACAATTCTGTTATTTTCAGTGTAATTTTATCAAGCTCTTCACGGCGCTTATCACTACCTCTGTCATCAAGTAAAATCAGCTCTTGGATCCCAATAAAAGAATAAAAGTTATCCATCATCTGCCCTGCAGTCGAAGCAATAGGATAGCTTTCATAAAGTACTTCCTTCATTCCTTCATTAGCTCGATTCATATTCGCTAAAGAAAATATTGAACTTAAGATAATAAGCGCAACAAAACCACCGAATGCTATCGTTAACTTCATACTGATTTTGAGATTTTTAAAAAACATATATTTACCACGCTAGCCATCATTTAATGAGTAGTGTTATCGGTAAAATAGATAAGATCTTTATCATATAAATCGATCGATTTATAAATATTAATTTTAAAAATTGATTAATTTGAAATTAAATAGTGAATAAATTTAATTTTAGGCTAATTAGCATATTATTTGATAGAAATTATACATATAAGTACAATTACTTATTTTAAATAAAGATTTCAAGTGAAATTAACTAAAATGGAATAATATGGAAGACAGTGATAAATTAACGCCCCAAATAAAGCCCCCTACCGCTATAAAACACGATAGAGGGCGGGGATGATTATTTTCGATTATCGTTTGCTCGTTGCAGTAATGATTGGCTTTCTTTCATAAAATGATGGGCATCTTCGCCGAACCACTGGCTAACTTGATTAAATTGGCGAACAAATTCCGCTTTATCTTGTTTCTCCAATAACGCTATTGAATCGCCTAACAATTGGTGATACCTACGTATTAGTTCAACATTTTCATTTGAAGACATAATAATATCTGCATACAGTTGAGGGTCTTGAGCAAACAGCCGCCCAACCATCGCGAGCTCTAAACGATAAATAGGCGATGATAAATCAAGCAGTTGCTGTAAATCGATATTTTCCTCAGCAAGATTTCGTCCATAGGTAAATGTTGTAAAGTGCCGTAATGCCTGAATAAAGCTCATATTTTTATCATGCTCTTCAGCTGATATTTCTTTCAAGCGAGCTCCCCAAACTAATAGCTGTTCAAGGAACCACTGATAAGACTCCGAGCTACGGCCATGACAATAAGCAAATACTTGCTTTGCAACGCTACCAACATCAGGGCCAAACATCGGGTGAAGTCCAAGTACGGGCCCATCATGCGCCGCTAACATCGCTTCTAATGGCTGTTGCTTAATTGACGCGATATCCATCAAGATCGTGCTTTTATCCAACTTAGGCAGTTGGTTGATCACTTGTACCGTTGAATGAATAGGCACACTGATGATCACCACACTTGCTCCAGCAACAATAGACTCTGCTTGTGGCCAATCACCTTCATTCAATGTTTTGACTTGGTAACCTGATAAGCTAAGGAGACGATGAAATAACCGCCCCATTTTCCCATCACCGCCTACAATCACAATTGGGCCAGCTGATGGGTTCAATGTTTTGAACCCTTTATCATTTTCACGCGCATAAGATTCACGCATGATCCGTCGTAAAATATCCTCTATCAGATCAGGCGGGATCCCCATACGCTCAGCTTCGGCGCGACGTGCTGCCAACATACTGGTTTCACGCTCAGGCACATAAATCGGTAAGCCATGTAAGCTTTTCACTTCACCAACTTCAGCAACCAGTTGCAGCCTTTTTGCTAATAAATCGAGTAACGATTTATCAACTTCATCAATTTGTTCCCGTAAATGGGATAACTCAACAGACATACCAATACCTTGATCAGCTCACTTTACTCAATTTTTGCGCACGTTGTTCAAGCATAGGTAATAATGCCAGATGCAATTTACGCAATACCGTTTCCGTCGTTTGCCAGTTAATGCAGGCATCAGTTACTGAAACACCGTATTTCATTAAGTCACGGGCTTGTTCAGACGTTTGATTCCCTTCATTAATATGGCTTTCTAGCATAATACCTGTAATTGATTCATTACCATTAATAATTTGTTCAATAATAGAATCAACAACTAATGGCTGACGGCGGTAATCTTTATTTGAGTTTCCATGGCTACAATCCACCATAAGTGATGGCTCTAAACCTGCTTTTTTCATTTCAGATTCACAAGCCGCTATGTCTTCAGCGTTGTAGTTAGGTGTTTTTCCACCACGTAAAATGACATGGCCGTTACTATTACCTTTAGTATGTAATAAACAAACTTGGCCAGATTGATTAATCCCCATAAAACGGTGTGGCATCGCAGCAGCTTTTAATGCATTAATTGCTGTAGATAAACTTCCGTCCGTTCCATTTTTAAAACCAACAGGCATAGATAAACCAGAAGCCATTTCGCGGTGTGTTTGTGACTCAGTAGTTCTTGCACCAATGGCAGACCAACTAAATAGATCCCCTAAGTATTGAGGATTGTTAGGGTCCAGTGCTTCTGTCGCTAATGGTAGCCCCATATTCACTAAATTAGTCAGCAAGTCACGAGCGATATGCAGACCTTTTTCCATTTCAAAAGAGCCATCCATAAATGGATCACTAATCAAACCTTTCCAACCCACGGTTGTACGAGGTTTTTCAAAATACACACGCATCACAATATATAAGCTATCACTTAATTCTTCGGCTAATACTTTCAGACGCTCACCATATTCAATAGCAGCATCCACATCATGGATTGAGCAAGGACCACATACCACGAGTAAGCGAGGGTCGCGTTGATGAATAATGTCAGCAATCACTTGGCGCGATGTCGCAATGGCATGCAGGTTGCTGCGACTCAGCGGATATTTCTCTTTCAGACTCTCAGGAGTGATTAATACCTGCTCGTCTTGAATATTCACATTGTTGAGTACATCTTTTTGCATGATCATTTTTTACCTACTTATTAGCTTATATTTGCTTAGTTTATTATTTACGTATTGTGTTTGAGTGTATGGGTAATAACATACCATGCATCGTAAACAATTCAATCCATTTGTGTAAATTATTTCCATATGCGTAAAGTAAAATTTACATTGTGATAATAAATTGATAAATATGCGATTTCACATAAAGTTAACATTTCCAATATTTAAATTAGAGTTCAATACCAATTTTTAGTAAATATTTATTTACAGGTTAAGAGATTAA
>NZ_JAMPOT010000030.1:0-24812 GCF_028480685.1 Providencia sp. PROV174 | reverse complement strand
CCTTCAGAATTACACAACCTTTTTTTTAAAAAAAAACTCCGTTTGCGGATAAAATAGCCACCTTGTGCTTTTTCGCTGCATAACGATTATAAAAGAAGCGACTTCATGCCTATAATTCTAACTTTAGCAGCCAACCTGGCTCATAAATTCATAATGAATTAGCGAGTTATTTAACAGCTATCCTTTATTTCTTTTTACGGTTATCACTATGAACACACTTTTACGCCCTTATTTAGGTATTTATCCTTCAATTAATGCACGCGTTTTCATTGACCCATCTTCTGTTGTAATTGGAGATGTTCGCATAGCTGATGATGTCAGTATTTGGCCTCTCAGTGTTTTGCGTGGTGATGTTAACTATATCTCTATTGGCGCACGCACCAATATCCAAGATGGCTCAGTACTACATGTCACGCATAAATCTGCCAGTAACCCTGAGGGGAACCCGCTAATTATTGGAGAAGATGTCACCATTGGTCATAAAGTCATGTTACATGGTTGCACTATAGGGAATAGAGTACTGGTTGGAATGGGCTCAATTGTTATTGATGGGGCTATAGTCGAAGATGACGTTATTATTGGAGCTAACAGTTTAGTAACTCAAGGAAAAAGGCTCGAGTCCGGTTACTTATATACAGGGAGCCCAGCAAAAGCCATCCGAAAATTGACTGATGCTGAGTTAGGTCATTTACGTTATTCAGCGAATAACTATGTTGAATGGAAAAATAACTATTTAGCTTCTGATAATACGTAAAGCCCGTCTTCACCATCGAAGCCTTGTTCAATCAAGGCTTCAAACTCTTCTTCTATATCCCATCGATACTGCTGAAATAGCCTCAGAGGTGTTTCTTCTTTACCATAGCGTTGAAATAGCAATGACTGAGGAATTGCACATTCGGCAAGCATTCCGCTGATCAATACAGGAAAACGTACTTGCTTGGATAGCTCGTCCCACTCTTCTCTATCAGGAAATTGAATTTGCTGATTCACCCTTTCAATTCCTTATATAAAGCAGATAGAACAGGTGTAATTTCAGGAAGAACGCCATGCCATAGCTTAAAAGAAAATGCGGCTTGTCCTACAAGCATACCCAAACCATCCGCTATCTTAGTCACTTGATGTTGAGCCGCAAATTCAAGGAAAGGAGTTAATGACGATTGATAAAACATGTCATAACATGCAACTTGATGGCTAAATACATTTGGATCAATTGCAGGAACCTCTCCATTCACACCAGATGAAGTCGCATTGATGATCAGATCAAAATCAGCAGATACGATCTGCGAGATCTCCTTCCCACATATTTTTCCTAGCGCTGAAAATTCGTTAATTAATAGCACTACCTTAGAAAAGGTTCTATTTGTTAAAGTGATATCACAGCCATATTCTAAAAGTGGCAATAATGCTCCACGTGTTGCACCACCAGCACCAACTATTAATATTCGGCTACTTGGATGTACAAAATTCAAACGCTGTAAATCTAACAAAAGCCCCATTCCATCTGTGTTGTCTCCCAGCAATCGATGATCATCAAGCTTCATGACCGTATTAACTGCACCACAAGTTTGAGCTCTCGCTGTTAATTCAGAAACAGCCTGAAAGGCGCGCTCCTTAAATGGCAATGTAATGTTTGCGCCCTTTCCACCTTGTGAAAAAAAACCTATTAAGCTTTGTTCGAAACCCTCTACTGGTGCTAGGATTTTTTCATATCTCAGTGAAATGCCTGTTTGCTCTGCAAACATTTTATGTATAACAGGTGATTTACTGTGTTGAATTGGATTGCCAAAAACCGCAAACATTTCCATCAATATTATCCTTTACGATATAGTTGCCCTGTTTTTGCGTCTCTTATTTCAGAAGGATTTTGGCGGCCACCCACTATTCCATCAAGGACAGGAACACTTCCTTTAAATTGAGCAATGACTTCTTCTGTTGTTCGACAAGGCTCTAAACCACTTAAATTTGCACTTGTAGACACTAAAGGTTTGCCATAATGATGGCATAAGCTTTTTACTAATTCATGGTCTGTAACCCTCACTGCGATGGTATCAAACCGGCCAGTCAACCATTTTGGCGTCGTTTTTTTTGCAGGGATCACCCATGTTACTGGCCCCGGCCATGTTGCAAACATCGCTTGTTTCTGATCTTCCATTAGCTGCTCATCATCTATATAGTCTTTTAATTGTTCATAGCTATCAGCAATCAGAATTAATCCTTTTTCCCAAGGACGTTGCTTCAATTCTAATAACTTATGTACTGCCTTTTCACTATCTGGGTCACAGCCTAAACCAAATACGGCTTCTGTTGGGTAGGCAATAACCTCCTCGTGTTGTAATGAACTTATGATACTTTCAATTGCAGGTGTAGATATATTTGACATAGTTTTAACTCATTATTCTTCTTGTTGCTTACCGCAGCGTTTGCTGGCACAAAATAATCTTACTCCCTGTCCCCCCCTTTTTTCCATAAGTAATGGATATTCACAATACTTACATTGACCAGTAATAGGCTTATTATTTAATATAAACTGACAGTTAGGATAATTATCACAAGCATAAAAAGTCTTACCAAAACGCGATTTTCTCTGTAATAAATTCCCTGTTTGGCATTGCGGACAAGAAATTTTAGTTTCATCCGGCTTATCAATTAGCTCAATATGTTCACATTCAGGATAATTACTACAACCAATAAACATGCCAAATCGGCCTTGCTTCAGCACTAAGTCATGACTACATTTAGGACAATGTTGACCACTTAATACTTTAATAATATGGCTTTCTACTGTAGGTCTTAGAGGCCTCATATAATGACATTGTGGATAACTTGAACAACCTAAAAAAGGCCCATGTGAACTATTGCGGATAACAAGCAAGGAATCGCATTCTGGACAATGTTCATTTTTCTCTGTATCGAAGGGCAGTTGTTTAGACATGTTTTTCTCTACTGTTGCTTTTAACTAAGTGACTCTGGTATACCCACCAGCCCCCGAGCTAACTACTCCATTGATTTCCATCTCAGTTAATATGGTAATTATTTGAGTAACAGGAATTTGGGTCTGTTCTGCAATGACATCTACTGGTGTCGCTTGGTACCCCACCATACCTAAAATTTTATTTTCTACCACACTAAACTCAAGTGGTACCTTTTCTATAGGCAATTCTGTTTGTATCCAATTTAACCCATCACCAATATGTTGCAATACATCTTCAGGTTCAGCTAATAGATAAGCTCCTTGCTGCAATAGCCAATGGTTACCATGGAATGCAGAATTACCCAATGGAGCAGGCAATGTAAATAAGTCACGGTTTTGCTCTAATGCATATCTAGCAGTTATTAATGATCCGCTTTTCATTCCAGCTTCAATGACAACAACTGCTTTACTTAACCCACTAATAATACGGTTTCTCTTGGGAAATTGCTTAGGTAATGGTGGTACATCCGGCCAATATTCTGAAATCAACGCACCATAATTTTTAATCTTTTCAGCTAATTCAGCATGTTGACGCGGGTAAATATTTGCTAATCCGCTACCTAAAACCGCAATTGTTTCACCTCTATTATCTAGAGCTGCTTTATGGCTTATACCGTCGATACCTAATGCAAGCCCACTAGTGATGGTTATACCATGGTGAACAAAACTCTTTACAAACAGGTTAGTCCATATTCTGCCATATTCACTTGCTCTACGACTGCCAACGATAGCAATTTGTGGCGCTACCAATAATTCACTTTTTCCCACGGCAAATAATAAAAGAGGGGGACTGTAAATTTGCTTTAATAAAAAAGGGTAATGGGAATCACAGTAAGTAATCATTTGATGATGTTTATTTGAAAGCCATGCTTGTACTTTTTCTAGCCGGTGCATAGAGACATTCATAAATTGTAATTGCTGTATTTCATTCAAACCATGATGGTGTAAAGCCTGATAGCTAATTTTATTTAGTTGTTTTAGCTCATAAATTATTCTTACTGCATTCAAGGGCAATAGCCTTTTAACTTGAGACATCCTTAACCAAATTTCTTGGGTATCCATTATTGTCATCCTGACTCATTAACAAATAGGTTCTTCAGTGAACAAATCATAACCAATACTGTCAATATGAAAGAGAAATGTCTAGAATAGTCATTAATTCCCATTCACATTTTGGAAACCGCTCGAAAAATTTATGTCAGTCTTAAACGTATTACATTATCCAGACGAACGCTTACGCACAATTGCTAAGCCAGTAGACAAAGTTGATGCTTCTATACAGCGTATCGTTGATGATATGTTCGATACCATGTATGAAGAAGAAGGTATTGGCCTTGCAGCGACACAAGTCGATATCCACCAGCGAATCATCGTCATTGATGTGTCCGAAACTCGTGATGAGCGCTTAGTTCTTATTAACCCTGAATTGTTAGATAAATCTGGGGAAACAGGTATCGAAGAAGGTTGCTTGTCTATTCCGGAACAACATGGCTTCGTCCCTCGTGCTGAGCAGGTAAAAGTTCGTGCACTAAATTATAACGGCGAGTCTTTTGAACTAGAGGCTGATGGTTTATTAGCTATTTGTATCCAACATGAAATGGACCACCTTGTTGGTAAGCTATTTGTTGACTATTTATCGCCATTAAAACGTCAGCGTATCCGCCAGAAAGTTGAAAAACTAGACAGACTAAGAGCAAAAGAAGCCAAGAATAGCTAGTTCGCTAAATATAAATAGGGAAATTAACGTGTCAGAGCCATTGAAAATTATTTTTGCGGGTACACCAGATTTTGCGGCCAAACACTTAGCTGCTCTCTTAGGTACCAGGCACCAAATCGTAGGCGTTCTCACCCGCCATGATAAACCTGCAGGGAGAGGTAAAAAATTAACACCAAGCCCTGTCAAGGTGCTCGCTGAAGAAAACCAACTCCCTGTTTTTCAACCAATATCTCTTAGAGATAGCGAAAACCAGCAGTGGATAAAAAACCAAAATGCAGACTTAATGATAGTTGTTGCTTATGGATTGATTTTACCACAAGCCGTTCTTGATATCCCTCGCTTAGGTTGCTTGAATGTTCACGGCTCTTTGTTACCTCGCTGGAGAGGAGCGGCACCAATTCAACGTTCTATTTGGGCTGGTGATACTGAAACGGGTGTGACTATTATGCAAATGGACGCAGGTTTAGATACTGGAGACATGCTTTACAAAGCAATTTGTCCAATTAGCACTAGTGATACGAGCGCCTCGTTATATGATAAATTAGCAATAACAGGCCCTGAAGCATTAATTCATACTGTTGAGATGTTATCCGCAGGTCAATGCGTTGCTGAGAAACAAGACGATTCATTAGCAAATTATGCTGAAAAATTATCGAAAGAGGAAGCTCGCATCAACTGGCAAGATGATGCTGTACATATTGAGCGTTGTATTCGTGCTTTCAATCCTTGGCCAATGAGTTATTTCATGGTTGAAGATCAACTCATTAAAGTTTGGCAAGCTGAAGTATTCACAGACGAACATGACAAGCAACCAGGAACAATTATTAGCGCTGATAAAAAAGGTATATGTATCGCCACAGGAAATGGCATACTAAATATTACTCAGCTACAACCGCCTGGCAAAAAAGCAATGAGTGCACAAGATATCCTAAACTCTCGTCGCGAATGGTTTACTCCAGAGCAAATTCTAGCATAACGAACTTGTAAACTGCCTGATGCCTTCAGGCAGTTTTATTTCAGTCACTAATATATTCATCTTCACCATATGAAAAACACATATAATTTGCGTAGTATCGCGGCAACAGCAATTAATCAAGTCCTTGATAACGGGCAATCACTAAGCACTGTATTACCTGACTTACAACGCAATATCAATGATAAAGATAAAGCTTTATTACAAGAAATTTGCTTTGGCGTTTTACGTTATTTACCTAAGCTTGAATGGTTTATTAGTCAGCTAATGGAAAAACCATTAACGGGTAAACAAAGAACCCTGCATTACTTAATTATGGTAGGTATCTATCAGCTACTTTATACTCGCATTCCACCTCATGCTGCATTAGCAGAAACAGTAAATGGAGCAGTAGCACTGAAAAAACCCCAATTAAAAGGGCTTATTAATGGCGTGTTGCGTTCATTTCAGCGTCAACAAGGACAATTAGAAGAAAGAATTGCTAACAACACTAGCCAATATTTACATCCAAGCTGGTTATTAAAGCGCCTACAAGCAGCCTATCCAGATGATTGGCAATCTATTATTGAAGCAAATAACCAACGCCCACCTATGTGGTTAAGAGTAAACTCCCAGCATCACACCGCTGCACAATATCTCAACTTATTAGAGCAATCTGAGATAACCGCACATTTGCACTCTTCACATCCAAATGCTATCCGCTTAGATGAACCTACAGCAGTTTCTCATCTTCCAGGCTTTGAGGATGGTTGGTCGACAGTACAAGATGTTTCAGCGCAAGGCTGTGCTGAATTACTCGAACCGCAAAATGGGGATAGTATTTTAGATTTATGTGCAGCACCAGGTGGAAAAACAACCCATATTTTAGAATTAGCCCCTAAGGCCAATGTTATTGCTGTAGACATTGATGAATCGCGCCTTAAAAGAGTGAAAGAAAATTTAATTCGCCTAAAGCAACATGCCGTTGTTATACAAGGAGACGGAACACAGCCTGAAACATGGGCTCAAGGTCAGCAATTTGATCGTATTTTGCTTGATGCTCCTTGTTCCGCAACAGGCGTTATTCGACGTCATCCTGACATTAAATGGCTACGTCGTGATTCAGACATAAATGAATTAGCACAACTACAAACTCAAATTCTCGAAGCTATCTGGCCTTATTTAAAACCGGGCGGCACACTGGTCTATGCGACTTGTTCAATTATGCCCGAAGAAAACGGAAAACAAATACAAAATTTCCTATCTAAACATAATGACGCCTGTCTTAATGACGGTACTGATGCTGGATTACAAATATTACCGAATACTAATGGTGGTGATGGTTTCTTTTATGCTCGCTTAATTAAAAAAGTGTAGGAAATTGTAGCCAGGTCTCTGATATAGGAATATGTAATGAAGATCATTATTCTAGGTGCTGGGCAAGTTGGCGGCACGCTTGCTGAAAATTTAGTTGATGAGAACAATGATATTACCGTCGTCGATACCGATGCTGATCGCTTACGTCAGTTACAGGATCAATTCGATCTACGAGTGGTAAATGGCCATGGTTCTCACCCTAGAGTGCTTCGAGATGCAGGTGCAGAAGATGCGGATATGTTAGTAGCAGTGACCAATTCCGATGAAACTAACATGATTGCTTGCCAGATTGCCTATAGCCTATTCAATACCCCAAATAAAATAGCGCGTATCAGGGCAACTGAATATATCCGTGAATCCGACAAACTGTTCCTACCTGAACAAATCCCAATTGACTACTTAATATCGCCTGAACAATTAGTTATCGATTATATCTATAAATTAATTCAATACCCTGGCGCTCTTCAAGTTGTAAACTTTGCAGAAGGTAAAGTCAGTATTGTTGCTGTAAAAGCTTATTACGGCGGTTCACTTGTGGGTAATGCATTATCGAGTTTACGCGAACATATGCCACATATTGATACTCGCGTTGTCGCTATTTTCCGCCAAGATAGGCCTATCCGGCCGCAAGGCTCAACAATCATTGAAGCGGGAGACGAAGTTTTTTTTGTTGCTTCTACACAACATATCCGAGCCGTAATGAGTGAGTTGCAAAGGTTAGAAAAACCATACAAACGTTTGATGATAGTTGGTGGTGGCAACGTTGGAGCTGGTCTAGCAAGACGGCTAGAAAAAGATTACAGCGTGAAACTTATTGAACGCAACCAGAAGCGTGCAACAGAACTTGCTGAGCTACTGCATGATACAATTGTGTTTTATGGAGATGCATCCGACCAAGAGTTACTCACTGAAGAGCACATAGAGCAAATGGATGTTTTTATTGCCCTAACAAATGATGATGAAGCTAATATTATGTCTGCTATGTTAGCTAAAAAAATGGGTGCTAAAAAAGCAATGGTGCTTATACAACGCTCTGCATACGTTGAACTTGTTCAAGGTGGGGTCATTGACATTGCTATTTCACCTCAGCAAGCAACTATTTCTGCTTTACTAAGCCATGTCAGAAAAGCAGATATAGTCAATGTCTCATCTTTAAGAAGAGGTGTTGCGGAAGCCATTGAGGCAATTGCACACGGTGATGAAAATACGTCAAAAGTTGTTGGTAAAAAAATATCTGAAATTAAACTTCCTCCAGGAACTATTATTGGTGCGATTGTCCGAGAAGAAGAAGTCATTATAGCTAGTGATTACCATATTATTGAACAAGGTGACCATGTCATTATGTTTATTACAGATAAAAAGTATGTACCCGAAGTTGAAAAATTATTTCAACCGAGTCCATTCTTCTTATAAAAAATAAAAATAGTAAATATTTGCAGCTTAATAATTCTAGCGACTATAATTTGTTAACCTAATACATGTTTTGTTTCAATTGAGTTATTTATTAAGGGGTCGTCTAATGAGCTTTTTAAAAGATTTCCGCGAATTTGCCATGAAAGGTAATGTAGTGGATATGGCAGTCGGTATTATTATTGGTGCCGCATTTGGTAAAATTGTATCTTCATTAGTTGCTGATGTCATCATGCCTCCGCTAGGGTTACTAATCGGTGGTGTTGATTTTAAATCATTCAGCATCGTGCTGAAAGAAGCACAGGGTGATTTACCAGCAGTTGTACTAAATTATGGTATGTTTATACAAACTGTTTTTGACTTTGTTATTGTTGCCTTTGCTATCTTTATGGCAATTAAAGTTATGAATAAAGTTCGCCGCGAAAAAGAAGCCGCACCAGCAGAGCCTGCGCCACCTTCTAAAGAAGAAGTTCTATTATCAGAAATTCGTGATCTTTTGAAAGAACAAAATAAAAAATAACTAAAAGGCCAGTGGTAATAAGTAAATAAACCTATTACCACTGGCCTCCCAGTTACTCGCCTTATTATTCTTACCTTTCCTTGTATAGCTGCCTTTTCCTTTTTTATTTTTCTCAACTCTCTGGCGAAATAGTGGGTCATGGAGTAATGCTTCAATCGCATTATCTTTAATCTCACCACGTTTATGTTGATATTTACTCATAATATACCTTCATATAGTTAGCTAATTATATAATTAATAAACTTTAGATGCGCCTTTTTCTAATATTTCCATAATAGAGCAATACGTTGTCGCATGTTCTTCACCACAACATACTGAACTTAACATCTTCAACGAATCGCGCATAATAATAAGCTCTTGTATCTTTTTTTCGACTTCAAGTAATCTAAGATCTACAATCTGTTTAGATTCCTGACAAGTATGATGTTCAGGATCAACCCGTATTGAGAGTAGCTCAGTAATAGCTTCTAAAGTAAAGCCTAACTGTTTTGCATAACGAATAAAACGCAAACGCTGCAGATCATGCTCAGTAAATAACCGATACCCACCTTCAGTTCTTTCTTTGTGTCCCATCAAACCTTGTTTTTCATAAAAACGAATTGTGTCTGGAGTTACATCAGCCAACCTAGCAATTTCACCGATTTTATACATACTCATGAATATCACCTCAGCGAATAAATAAGGGTTAGTAACAGAAAATTCAAGAGGGCAGAAATTATCTTTGAATAAGTTAAGAATAGCAGGTACAAAAAAACCGGGCAAATATACCCGGTTTTCCTGAAAGCGACGACAGATTACTCTGCAGCTGCTTCTTGAGACTCAACAGCACGGTCAACAAGCTCGATGTAAGCCATCGGAGCGTTGTCACCTGTACGGTAGCCACACTTAAGAATACGAGTGTAACCACCTGCACGAGCTGCGAAACGAGGTCCCAGTTCATTAAATAATTTTGCAACGATCTCGTTATCACGAGTACGTGCGAATGCCAGACGACGATTAGCTACGCTGTCGGTCTTGGCAAGAGTAATCAGCGGCTCAACGACGCGACGCAGTTCTTTCGCTTTAGGCAGAGTCGTCTTGATGATTTCATGACGAACTAAAGAACCTGCCATGTTACGGAACATAGCTTGGCGGTGGCTGCTGTTGCGGTTCAATTGACGACCACTCTTACGATGGCGCATGACCTTATCCTTCTCAGTAAAACCTTAACCTGTGATCTTAATCATCAGCAATACTTGCTGGTGGCCAATTTTCTAAGCGCATGCCCAGAGAAAGACCACGAGATGCCAAGACGTCCTTAATTTCAGTAAGAGATTTCTTACCAAGGTTAGGCGTTTTAAGCAACTCAACTTCTGTACGCTGTACCAGATCACCGATGTAGTGGATAGCTTCTGCTTTGAGGCAGTTAGCAGAGCGGACAGTCAATTCCAGATCGTCAACTGGGCGCAATAAGATAGGATCGAATTCTGGTTTTTCTTCTTTAACTTCAGGCTGACGTACATCACGTAAGTCAACAAAAGCTTCAAGTTGTTCAGCCAGAATGGTTGCCGCACGGCGAATCGCCTCTTCAGGATCGATTGTACCGTTAGTTTCCATTTCAATAACTAACTTATCCAAGTCTGTACGTTGCTCAACACGAGCTGCTTCAACATTGTAGGCTATACGCTCTACTGGGCTGTAGCAAGCATCGACTAACAAACGACCGATTGGGCGCTCATCTTCTTCCGAATGAACTCGGGCAGAAGCCGGCACATAACCACGACCACGCTGTACTTTAATTCGCATATTAATAGATGCGCTTTCGTCAGTCAGGTGGCAGATAATGTGCTGTGGCTTGACGATTTCGACATCACCATCATGGATGATGTCGGCTGCAGTCACAGGGCCAATGCCAGATTTATTCAAGGTTAAAATAACTTCATCTTTCCCCTGAACTTTTACCGCCAGCCCTTTCAGGTTGAGGAGAATCTCCAGGATATCTTCCTGTACACCTTCTTTGGTGCTGTACTCATGCAGTACACCATCAATTTCAACCTCTGTCACCGCACAACCCGGCATAGACGAAAGCAGAATACGGCGCAGTGCGTTACCAAGAGTATGGCCAAAGCCACGCTCTAAAGGCTCAAGGGTCACCTTAGCGTGCGTCGAACTCACTTGCTCGATATCTACCAGGCGCGGTTTTAGAAACTCTGTCACAGAACCCTGCATTGTGTCCTCTCTTTGGTGCTAAGCTTTACTTGGAGTAAAGCTCGACGATCAGGTGTTCGTTAATGTCCGCAGACAAGTCAGTACGTTCAGGAATACGTTTGAACACACCTTCCATTTTAGCAGCATCAACTTCCAGCCAAGTTGGCTTCTCACGCTGTTCAGCCAGCTCTAAAGCAGCCTTAATACGAGACTGTTTTTTAGCTTTCTCACGAACGCTGATAACGTCATTCGGGGAAACCTGATAAGAAGCGATATTAACTACGCGACCATTTACCATGATAGCTTTGTGGCTAACCATTTGACGTGCTTCTGCGCGAGTTGCGCCAAAGCCCATACGGTAAACGACGTTATCAAGACGACCTTCCAGCAAAGTCAGCAGGTTTTCACCTGTGTTACCTTTCAGGCGTGTTGCTTCTTTGTAATAGTTACGGAATTGACGTTCCAGAACACCGAACATACGACGAACTTTTTGTTTTTCACGTAACTGGACACCATAGTCAGACAGACGCGGTTTACGCGCACCGTGCTGGCCTGGAGCCTGTTCTAATTTACACTTGGTGTCAATCGCGCGAACACCAGACTTCAGAAAGAGGTCTGTTCCTTCGCGACGGCTCAGCTTGAGCTTAGGACCCAAATATCTAGCCATTTTCTTTCTCCAACAGTCCTAAAAAAAACGAAACGTATTAAACGCGACGTTTTTTCGGTGGGCGACAACCGTTATGAGGGATAGGAGTCACATCAGTAATATTAGTGATGCGAAAACCAGCGGCGTTCAGAGCACGAATTGTTGATTCGCGACCCGGACCCGGTCCCTTAACCATAACTTCCAGGTTTTTGATTCCGTATTCTTTCACAGCTTCTGCGCAACGCTCTGCTGCAACCTGAGCTGCGAACGGAGTAGATTTGCGAGAACCACGGAAACCGGAACCACCGGCAGTTGCCCAACCTAATGCGTTACCTTGACGGTCAGTAATAGTAACGATTGTGTTGTTGAAAGAAGCATGGATATGAGCCACACCGTCTGAGACTTGTTTTCTTACACGCTTACGTGCACGAATTGGTGCTTTTGCCATTATTCAATACCCCGACTTATTTCTTGATCGGCTTACGCGGACCCTTACGGGTACGAGCGTTAGTCTTAGTACGCTGTCCGCGCACAGGAAGACCACGACGATGACGTAAACCACGGTAACATCCAAGGTCCATCAGACGCTTGATGCTCAGGGTAATTTCACGACGTAAGTCACCTTCTACAACGTATTTAGCAACTTCGTCACGCAGCTTGTCGATTTGTTCTTCAGACAGCTCACTGATCTTAACATTTTCAGCAATACCTGTTGCTTCACAGATAGCCTGTGAACGGGTCTTACCGATACCGAAAATCGATGTTAAAGCGATTACAGTATGTTTATGATCAGGAATGTTAATGCCTGCTATACGGGCCACTATGCACTCCTAAGTTAAAATATACATTACTGTGCTGAAAAGCCCGTTTTCAGGATACTCAAACAATAATGTATCTTAGATAAAAAAGATTGGCTGGCTAATTTAGCCAGCTCAACCCAACTTTGCAAGAAAAAAATGCTTTTTCTTAACCTTGACGTTGTTTATGTCTTGGTTCAACACTACAAATTACACGAACGCTACCATTGCGACGGATAATTTTGCAGTTACGGCATAATTTCTTGACGGAAGCACGAACTTTCATTTTTACTCTCCGTAACTTCTAAGCAAACCATAATCACACTAAGTGATTACTTACCTTTCAGGTTTGCTTTCTTCAATGCAGACTCATACTGACTTGACATCATCAGAGTTTGCACTTGAGCCATAAAGTCCATGATAACGACAACCACGATTAAGAGGGAAGTACCACCAAAGTAAAAAGGTACTTTCATTGCGTCACGCATGAACTCCGGGATTAGGCAGATGAAGGTAATATATAATGCACCAACTAATGTTAAGCGAGTCATTACCTTATCAATGTACTTGGCCGTTTGCTCTCCCGGACGAATTCCTGGTACAAATGCACCGGACTTCTTCAGGTTATCTGCTGTTTCTCTTGGGTTGAAAACCAACGCCGTATAGAAGAAACAGAAGAAGATGATCGCAGATGCATAAAGTAACACATATAACGGTTGACCAGGCTGCAAATACATAGAAATTGTAGTCAGCCAGTCCCAGCCAGTTCCATCACCAAACCAAGAAGCTATTGTACCCGGGAATAGTATGATACTGGAAGCAAAAATTGCAGGAATTACACCCGCCATATTCACTTTTAACGGTAAATGCGTACTTTGTGCTGCGTAAACACGGCGACCTTGCTGACGTTTAGCGTAATTAACGACGATACGACGTTGACCACGTTCCATAAACACAACAAAGAAAGTAACCGCGAATACTAACACCGCAACCAACAGCAACAGGAGGAAGTGCAGATCGCCTTGCCGAGCTTGCTCGATGGTATGGCCAATAGCCGGCGGTAATCCCGCAACAATACCAGCGAAGATAATGATAGAAATACCGTTACCGATACCTCTTTCAGTTATCTGCTCACCTAACCACATTAGGAACATAGTCCCTGTGACTAAGCTAACAACTGCCGTAAAGTAGAACGGGAGGCCTGGATCAATGACTAACCCTTGCATCCCTGGCATATTCGGTAGACCCATTGCAATACCAATAGATTGGAATATTGCTAATACCAGAGTACCCCAGCGAGTATATTGGCTTATCTTCCGACGACCTGCTTCTCCTTCCTTCTTGATCTCTGCTAATCGTGGATTAACCACTGATAATAATTGGATAATGATCGATGCCGAAATATACGGCATGATACCCAAAGCAAAGATAGAAGCACGGCTAAGAGCACCACCAGAGAACATGTTAAACATTTCAATGATGGTGCCTTGTTGCTGTTCGAGCAATTTGGCAAGCACAGTGGCATCAATACCAGGGATTGGAATAAAAGAACCAATTCGGAAAACAATTAGCGCACCAATTACAAACAAAAGTCTGCGTTTAAGTTCGCCAGCTCCACCCTTGGCACTTTGAAAATCTAATCCTGGTTGTTTAGCCATCTGTCACTTATTCCTCAATTTTACCGCCGGCAGCTTCGATTGCAGCGCGAGCACCTTTAGTAACACGAAGGCCACGTACAGTAACTGCACGGTTCACTTCGCCAGACAGAATAACTTTAGCATATTCAATCTGGATGCCAACAACGTTCGCGGCTTTCAGTGCGTTCAGATCAATAACATCGCCTTCAACAGCAGCAAAATCAGACAGACGAATCTCTGCAGTGATCATTGCTTTACGTGAAGTGAAACCGAATTTCGGTAAACGACGATATAAAGGCATCTGGCCACCTTCGAAACCACGACGTACGCCACCGCCAGAACGAGATTTCTGACCTTTGTGACCACGGCCGCCGGTTTTACCCAGACCAGAACCGATACCACGACCTACGCGTTTAGGCGCGTGCTTGGCACCTTCAGCCGGAGACAGAGTATTTAAACGCATCTCTTACTCCTCAACTTTAACCATGTAGGAAACCAAGTTGACCATACCACGTACAGCAGGAGTATCCTCGCGCTCTACTGTATGACCAATGCGACGCAGACCTAAACCGACCAGTGTTGCCTTATGCTTAGGCAGACGACCGATTGAACTGCGAACTTGTGTAATTTTAATAGTCTTAGCCATAGCCGATTACCCCAGAATTTCTTCGACGGATTTTCCACGCTTAGCTGCGACCATTTCTGGAGACTTCATGCTGTCTAAAGCATCCAGTGTTGCACGAACCACGTTGATTGGGTTTGTGGAACCATAGGTTTTAGCCAGTACGTTGCGAACTCCAGCTACTTCTAAAACAGCACGCATTGCACCGCCGGCAATGATACCGGTACCTTCGTGAGCAGGTTGCATAAACACACGAGAACCAGTGTGTGTACCTTTCACAGGGTGGAACAATGTGCCGTTGTTTAGAGCAACGGTTTTCATACTGCGACGGGCTTTTTCCATCGCTTTCTGGATTGCTGCCGGAACTTCGCGCGCTTTGCCGTAGCCAAAACCAACGCGACCGTTACCATCACCAACTACAGTCAGTGCGGTAAAGCTGAAAATACGGCCACCTTTAACGGTTTTTGCTACGCGGTTTACCGCGATCAGCTTTTCCTGCAGTTCGCCAGCTTGTTTCTCGATGTGAGCCATCTTACACCTCTACCTTAGAACTGAAGGCCAGCTTCACGGGCAGCATCTGCCAGTGCCTGGACTCTACCATGATATTGGAAACCAGAACGGTCAAAAGCAACAACAGTGATGCCTTTTTCCAGTGCGCGTTCAGCAACTAATTTACCAACAATTGCTGCTGCGTCTTTGTTTCCAGTAAACTTAACTTGTTCATTGATAGCTTTTTCTGTAGTAGAAGCTGCAACCAATGTTTCAGAACCGTTTGGTGCGATAACCTGCGCATAAATATGGCGTGGAGTACGATGTACCACCAGGCGAGTCGCACCCAATTCTTGGATCTTACGGCGTGCGCGGGTCGCACGACGGATACGAGCTGCTTTCTTATCCATAGTGTTACCTTACTTCTTCTTAGCCTCTTTGGTACGCACGATTTCATCGGCGTAACGAACACCTTTACCTTTATAAGGTTCAGGACGACGGTAAGCACGCAGTTCTGCTGCAACTTGACCAATCACTTGCTTATCCGCACCTTTCAGTACGATTTCAGTTTGTGTTGGGCATTCAGCAGTAATGCCTGCTGGCAGTGCGTGTTCAACCGGATGCGAGAAACCTAAAGACAAGCTTACTGCATTGCCTTTGATTGCTGCACGGTAACCAACACCGACCAGTTGAAGCTTTTTAGTGAAGCCTTCGGTAACACCAACAACCATTGCATTGCACAGTGAACGAGTAGTACCCGCTTGTGCCCATGCATCATCAAAACCTTCGCGTGGTGCGAAAGTCAGTTGATTGTCTTCGCTTTTAACTTCAACTGCATTATGGATAGTACGAGTAAGCTCGCCGTTTTTACCCTTAATCGAAATAACCTGACCGTTGAGTTTTACCTCTACGCCGGCAGGAATGACGACGGGTGCTTTTGCCACACGAGACATTCTTTCCTCCCGAATTAAGCTACGTAGCAGAGAATCTCGCCACCAAGACCAGCTTGGCGAGCTGCACGATCAGTCATGACACCTTTAGAGGTAGAAACAACAGCGATACCTAAACCAGCCATAACTTGTGGCAGCTCATCTTTTTTCTTATAGATGCGCAGACTTGGGCGGCTTACACGCTGAATGCTTTCTACAACAGCCTTGCCTTGGAAATAACGTAAAGTCAGTTCCAATTCTGGCTTGATGTCGCCTTCAATTTTAAAATCTTCAATATAACCTTCTTCCTTCAGCACTTTGGCAATTGCCACTTTCAGCTTGGAGGAAGGCATGGTGACCGCAACTTTGTTCGCGGCCTGACCGTTACGGATACGGGTCAGCATATCCGCGATGGGATCTTGCATGCTCATCTGTCTTTACTCCCGTGATTCAAATGGAATTACCAACTTGCCTTTTTAAGGCCCGGGATTTCACCGCGCATAGCGGCTTCACGGACTTTAATACGGCTCAGACCAAACTTCCGCAGGAAACCGTGCGGACGCCCTGTTTGACGGCAGCGGTTACGCTGACGAGAAGGACTTGAATCACGTGGCAGTGTTTGCAGCTTGAGAACAGCGTCCCAGCGATCTTCATCAGATGCTTTAACATCAGAGATGATAGCTTTCAGTTCTACGCGTTTTGCGAAGAATTTCTCAGCTAATTTAGCACGTTTAACATCACGCGCTTTCATAGATTTCTTAGCCATGAGTACCCTGCCTTACTTGCGGAACGGAAAGTTGAACGCTGCTAACAGTGCGCGACCTTCGTCATCTGATTTCGCAGTAGTGGTGATAGTAATATCTAAACCACGCACGCGATCCACTTTATCGTAATCGATTTCAGGGAAGATGATTTGTTCACGAACACCCATGCTGTAGTTACCGCGACCATCGAAAGACTTAGCGGACAAGCCACGGAAGTCACGAATACGTGGTACAGCAATAGAAATCAGACGCTCAAGGAACTCCCACATGCGTTCGCCACGCAGGGTTACTTTACAGCCGATTGGATAGCCCTGACGGATTTTGAAGCCTGCAACAGATTTGCGTGCTTTGGTGATCAAAGGTTTTTGACCTGAGATCGCTGTTAAATCAGCTGCTGCGTTATCCAGCAGTTTTTTATCAGCAATCGCTTCACCAACACCCATATTCAGGGTGATCTTCTCGACCCGAGGGACTTGCATGACAGAAGTGTAGCTAAACTCAGTCATGAGTTTATTAACTACTTCGTCTTTATAGTAATCATGCAGTTTCGCCATCGTATACTCCAAAAATTACTTGATAGTTTCACTGTTAGATTTGAAGAAACGGACTTTTTTGCCGTCTTCGAATCTAAAGCCTACACGGTCAGCCTTACCAGTTGCCGCGTTAAAGATTGCAACGTTAGAAACTTGAATAGCCGCTTCTTTTTCAACGATGCCACCTGGTTGGTTCAGAGCCGGTACAGGCTTCTGATGTTTTTTAACCAGATTGATACCTTCAACAATAACTTTACTAGAAGAAATAACCTGCTTTACTTTACCGCGCTTACCTTTGTCTTTCCCAGTTAGCACGATAACTTCGTCATCACGACGGATTTTCGCTGCCATAGTTTCGCTCCTTAGAGTACTTCAGGTGCCAGAGAGATAATTTTCATAAACTTCTCGTTACGAAGTTCACGAGTTACCGGCCCAAAAATACGCGTACCGATTACTTGCTCGCTGTTATTGTTTAATAACACACAAGCATTACCATCGAAGCGAATGACAGAACCGTCAGGGCGACGTACACCCTTCTTGGTGCGCACCACTACCGCTTTCAGGACATCACCCTTTTTAACTTTACCGCGTGGAATTGCTTCTTTAACAGTAATTTTAATGATGTCGCCTACATGTGCATAGCGACGGTGCGAGCCACCTAGAACCTTGATACACATTACGCGACGTGCACCGGAGTTGTCGGCCACGTTCAGCATAGTCTGTTCTTGGATCATTTTAGTGCTCCGCTAAATGTCAACTACTACTGAGCCACCTCATTATGAAGAGGCCGTTCAAATATACCCATACTACGAGGGCGCGGCATTATAACACCACATCATCGTGTTGGACAGAAAAAAATAAACGGCTCAATGAAAAAGAGCCGTTTATTCATCAGGAAAAGTTATTCTATTACAGAACAGCTTTTTCTACAACGCGAACTAAGGCCCAAGACTTAGTCTTAGACAGTGGACGAGTTTGGCGGATTTCTACCACGTCACCGATTCCACATTCATTGTTCTCGTCATGTACGTGCAATTTAGTCGTACGACGGATGAATTTACCATACAGAGGGTGTTTCACCATACGCTCGATAGCAACAACAATAGATTTCTCCATTTTATCGCTAACTACACGACCTTGCAGAGTACGGATTTTATCGCTCATTACGCACCTGCCTTCTCAGTCAGTAAAGTCTTCACACGTGCGATATCGCGACGCACTTGTTTCAACAGATGAGACTGTTGCAGCTGACCACTTGCAGCCTGCATACGTAAATTAAATTGTTCACGTAACAGGTTCAAAAGTTCAGCATTCAGCTCTTCAACGCTTTTTTCGCGCAGCTCTTGTGCTTTCATTACATCACCGTCTTAGTTACAAAGGTGGTTTTGATAGGCAGTTTCGCTGCTGCCAGAGAGAATGCCTCACGAGCCAGCTCTTCAGGCACACCGTCCATTTCGTACAGTACTTTACCAGGCTGGATTAAGGCAACCCAATATTCTACGTTACCTTTACCTTTACCCATACGAACTTCGAGTGGTTTCTCAGTGATTGGTTTGTCTGGGAACACACGGATCCAGATTTTACCTTGACGCTTAATAGCACGGGTCATAGCACGACGTGCCGCTTCGATCTGACGTGCAGTCAGACGACCACGGCCAACAGCTTTAAGACCGAAAGTGCCGAAGCTAACATCCGTACCTTGCGCTAGACCACGGTTGCGGCCTTTGTGCACCTTACGGAATTTTGTACGCTTTGGTTGTAACATCAGCGACTCTCCTTACTTGCGGCCTTTACGCTGCTGCTTTTTAGGTTGAGCAGCTGGTTTCTCAGCTTGTTCAACAGCAGCCATACCACCCAGAATCTCACCTTTGAAGATCCATACCTTAACGCCGAGAACACCGTAAGTGGTGTGCGCTTCTGAAGTGTTGTAATCGATATCAGCACGTAATGTGTGCAGTGGCACACGGCCTTCACGATACCACTCGGTACGAGCGATTTCAGCACCACCTAAGCGGCCACTGACTTCAACTTTAATACCTTTAGCGCCCAGACGCATTGCGTTCTGTACTGCACGCTTCATAGCACGACGGAACATAACACGACGTTCCAGCTGTGAAGAGATGCTGTCAGCAACTAATTTAGCGTCTAGTTCTGGTTTACGAACTTCGGCGATATTGATTTGCGCAGGAACACCAGCGATATCCGCTACTGTTTTACGCAGTTTTTCGACGTCTTCACCTTTCTTACCGATAACGATACCTGGGCGAGCAGTGTGAATAGTCACACGGATGCTTTTCGCAGGACGTTCGATAACGATGCGAGAGATTGACGCTTTTGCCAATTCTTTATTCAAGTACTGGCGTACTTTAAAATCGCTGTCTAGGTTGTCAGCGAATTCATTGGTGTTCGCATACCAAGTAGAGTTCCAAGGTTTGACAATACCCAGGCGAATACCATTAGGATGTACTTTCTGACCCATTGCTAGTCTCCAGAGTCTCAGCGATCGGACACAACCACAGTAATGTGGCTGGTGCGCTTAAGAATACGATCTGCACGGCCTTTCGCACGCGGCATGATGCGTTTCATGGTTGGACCTTCGTCTACGAAAATTTTCGCAACTTTCAGGTCATCAATGTCAGCGCCATCGTTTTGCTCTGCGTTAGCAATTGCAGATTCAAGTACTTTCTTCACTAAACCAGCAGCTTTCTTGTTGGTGTAGGTCAGAATTTCCAGAGCTTGCGACACTTTCTTACCGCGAATCAGGTCGGCAACTAAGCGAACCTTCTGGGCAGAAGAACGAGCGTGGCGATGCATAGCTAAAGTTTCCATCTCTTCCTCCTATCCTTAACGTTTCTTAGCTTTCTTATCTGCCGCGTGGCCGCGATAAGTGCGAGTCGGTGCGAATTCACCCAGTTTGTGACCAACCATTTCGTCGGTTACGAAAACTGGAACATGCTGACGACCATTATGGACAGCGATGGTCAATCCGATCATATTAGGAAAGATCGTTGAACGACGGGACCAAGTCTTAAGAGGCTTCTTGTCTCCGCTTTCCACCGCTTTCTCTACCTTCTTCAGCAAGTGCAGGTCAATAAAAGGACCTTTCTTGAGAGAACGTGGCATGGTTTATCCTCTAATTATTTTTTAGAACGATGACGTACGATGAATTGATCAGTACGCTTGTTGCTACGAGTTTTCTTACCTTTGGTTTGAACGCCCCATGGTGTTACTGGGTGTTTACCAAAGTTACGGCCTTCACCACCACCATGTGGATGGTCAACTGGGTTCATCGCAGTACCGCGAACGGTAGGACGAATACCACGCCAGCGGCTAGCACCAGCTTTACCGAGAACACGTAACATATGTTCAGCGTTACCAACTTCACCAAGAGTTGCACGGCAATCAGCTAAAACTTTACGCATTTCACCAGAACGTAAACGTAATGAAACATAAGCGCCATCACGAGCAACGATTTGAGCGTAAGTACCTGCTGAACGCGCTAACTGTCCACCTTTACCTGGTTTCAGTTCGATATTATGAACTGTAGAACCAACAGGGATGTTGCGCATCGGCAGTGCATTACCAGCTTTGATTGCTGAATCAACACCAGATTGAATCTGGTCACCAGCTTTCAAGCCTTTTGGTGCAAGAATATAACGACGTTCACCGTCTTTATATAGAACCAGTGCAATGTTCGCAGAACGATTTGGATCATATTCCAAACGTTCAACAACTGCAGGAATACCATCTTTGTTGCGTTTAAAGTCAACTAAACGATAATGCTGCTTATGGCCACCACCGATATGACGGGTAGTGATACGGCCATTGTTGTTACGACCACCGGATTTGCTGTTTTTTTCTAACAGCGGAGCATAAGGCTTACCCTTATGCAGCTCAGGGTTAACCACTTTAACTACGTGGCGACGGCCCGGAGACGTAGGTTTACATTTAACAACTGCCATTGTTCTTTACTCCTCCGACTTACTCAGCACCGCTAATGAAGTCCAAATTTTGGCCTTCTTTCAGCGTGACGTAAGCTTTTTTCCAGTCGCTACGACGACCGAAACGCTGACCGTGGCGTTTAGTTTTGCCTTTAACCAGCAAAGTGTTAACACCTTCAACTTCGACTTCAAACAGTTTCTGTACAGCAGCTTTGATTTCTGCTTTAGTCGCGTCTTTCGCAACTTTGAGAACGATGGTATTGCTTTTTTCCATCGCTGTAGAAGCTTTTTCAGATACATGCGGCGCGCGCAGTACTTTCAGCAGACGTTCTTCACGGATCATGCCAGCATCTCCTCAACTTGCTTCACAGCATCAGCAGTCATAACCACTTTGTCGAAGGCGATCAGGCTAACTGGGTCAATACCTGCTGCATCACGAACGTCAACCTTATACAGGTTGCGTGCTGCTAAAAACAGATTTTCATCTAATTCAGCAGTGATGATCAGAACATCTTCCAGAGCCATATCTTTCAGTTTCTGTGCCAGCAACTTAGTTTTAGGTGCTTCAACAGAGAACTTCTCGACAACGATCAGACGATCTTGACGTACCAACTCAGAGAGGATGCTTTTTAAAGCACCACGGTACATCTTCTTATTAACTTTTTGACTGTGGTCCTGTGGTTTAGCTGCGAAGCTAACACCACCAGAGCGCCAAATTGGGCTCTTTACTGAACCAGAACGTGCACGGCCAGTACCTTTTTGACGCCATGGTTTTTTACCTGAACCAGAAACTTCAGCACGAGTTTTCTGAGCACGAGTACCTTGACGAGCACCAGCTGCATACGCAACAACTACTTGGTGGACAAGCGCTTCATTGAAATCACGCCCGAAGGTAGTTTCGGAAACAGTCAGCGCGCTTTGCGCGTCTTTCATTACCAATTCCATTCCTATCTCCTCGACGTTAAGCCTTGACAGCCGGTTTTACGATCAGGTTGCTACCAGTTGCTCCTGGAACAGCACCTTTGACCAGCAGCAGGTTGCGCTCAGCGTCAACACGTACTACATCTAAGCTTTGAACAGTTACACGTTCATTACCCAGTTGGCCTGCCATTTTCTTGCCTTTAAACACTTTGCCCGGAGTCTGGTTTTGACCGATAGAACCCGGAACACGGTGAGACAAGGAGTTACCGTGAGTAGCATCTTGAGTACGGAAATTCCAGCGCTTAACTGTGCCGGCAAAACCTTTACCTTTAGATGTACCAGTAACGTCGACTTTTTTAACGTCAGCGAAAATTTCAACGCTAATGCTTTGACCTACTGTGTATTCTGCACTGTCTTCAATGCGGAATTCACGTAGGATACGGCCAGCTTCGACGCCAGCTTTAGCGAAATGACCTGCTTCAGGCTTAGTTACACGGTTAGCTTTTTTGCTACCGGTAGTAACCTGAATTGCATTATAACCGTCAGTTTCTGCAGTTTTAACCTGAGTAACACGGTTATTTTCAATTTCGATAACAGTTACAGGTATAGAAACGCCATCTTCAGTGAAGATACGAGTCATACCGACTTTCTTACCGACTAAACCTTTCATTGTTTCAACCTCTCAATCGTTCGACGACCTGATTAACCCAGGCTGATCTGCACGTCAACGCCGGCAGCCAGGTCCAGACGCATCAGAGCATCAACGGTCTTTTCGGTTGGCTCAACGATGTCAACCAGACGCTTGTGAGTGCGAATTTCGTACTGATCACGCGCATCTTTGTTAACGTGCGGAGAAATCAGAACGGTAAAACGCTCTTTACGTGTCGGCAGCGGGATAGGACCACGAACTTGCGCACCAGTGCGCTTAGCAGTCTCTACGATTTCCGCAGTTGATTGATCGATTAAACGATGATCAAAAGCTTTCAGGCGGATACGGATTCTTTGGTTCTGCATGAGACCAGAGCTCCAACTATTTTATAAACGTAAATGATTACTCCTCGTACCCATTTCGATTGATGGGAGAGTGTAATCGTTCTTGATGTAACTTCCAAATCGGAAGTATTGTCTAAATGAGCAACAAATCGTTGACTCAATACTGAGATTTCAGTCCTAAAATATAGGGCTTACTCATCAGTAAGCCCGCGCATTATACGTAAATTATAGGGAAACACAAGTAATCGAGGAAAATATGTGCGTTTTTTTTGAAGAGATTCTTCAAAAAGCCCCTCAGCCTTAGGAAATGAAGTGACTGGGAGGCTTTTACTACAAGTTTACTTAGCAAGTAGCTATGGAAATACTAAATTACTCTTCTTTAACTTGCGCTTGAAGATAGTTTTGAATTCCTAAGCGAGTAATTAGTTCTAATTGCGTTTCTATCCAATCAATATGGTTTTCTTCATCTGCTAAAATTTCAATCATCAGGTCTCGGCTGACGTAGTCATGAACCGAATCTGCGTATTTAATAGCTTCTTTTAGGTTTTTTGCCCCATCGATTTCAAGCTGCAAATCTGACTTAAGCATTTCTTCAACATCTTCACCAATATTTAACTTACCAAGATCTTGTAGGTTAGGAATACCTTCGAGAAAAAGAATTCGCTCTATATATTTGTCCGCGTGCTTCATTTCATCGATTGATTCGTGATATTCCATCTCATTGAGACGTGTGAATCCCCAATTTTTAAACATACGTGCATGTAAAAAATATTGGTTGATTGCAACTAACTCATTGCCCAGTAGTTTATTTAGGTGGGCTATCATTTTTTTATCGCCTTTCATTGCTACCCTCCATCGCTTCCAGTCTTTTAAGTGTAGTACTGAAATTGATGTTAGTGTAATTTTTACACAATGTATTTGAACCAAAGGTGATAAATTTGGTGGGAATAATTTGAATGGTATAAGATACTATGCAACCTCAGCGGCACATGCATCCTCAAAAATCATTTGCTCTTCATATAAAATCGCCTTTGTCTGCCTAATGCATTTCCCACATTCTAAGCCTACAGGCAAAATTTGTCGTAGCCCCTTCAGCGAGGTTACTTGATACTTTCTTGCAGCATTTCTGATCTGTTTATCAGTAATCGCTTCACAAAGACAAATGTACATGGTGCTTACCTGTATAAATCACATACAGACAGTTTAAATAAAAATGATTTGCATTTCAATTATCATTCAGAATGATTTACAAAGGTCATTTATTACAAATAAGTTTGTTACACGAACAATTTAAATCAAAAGAATAGATTACGGACAAGATAAGTAATTTTGTTTATGACAATAAAAAGGGCACCTAGTAAGGTGCCCTTCTTTAAAACTAAATGAAGCTATGTATTATGCAATAA
>NZ_JAMPOT010000029.1:0-39956 GCF_028480685.1 Providencia sp. PROV174 | reverse complement strand
TTTCATTAAGTTGCAAGCGACCTACAACTCGAATTATTGAGATAAAAATAAGGGCCACTATGATAGCGGCCCTTATTTATTGAATAGGGTATGGATTATGCGTCGATATTGTCATCTTCGATAAAATCGTTGTTCTCAGACGGGATTAATGGTTCTTCAGAAAGAATAATGCCAGTGTTATCGGCATAAAGGTAATCACCAGAGAAGAAGGTGACGCCGCCGAAATTAACGCGGATATCACTTTCACCGATGCCTTCATCTGGGCAACCTGCAGGCATCGCCGCAATAGCTTGAATACCGAGATCAAGCTCCATTAGTGCATCTACCTGACGGACGGCACCATAAACCACAATGCCTTCCCAGTGGTTATCAACGGCGAGTCTGGCAATTTCAGCATCAATGAGTGCCTTACGGACAGAGCCGCCACCATCAACCAGGAGAATACGCCCAGTACCGTCTTCTTCCAGCAAATCATACAGTAGGCCGTTATCTTCAAAGCACTTAACCGTAATGATTTGACCGCCAAATGAAGTACGTCCACCAAAGTTGGAGAAAAGGGGTTCTACCACATTAACGCTTTCTTGGTAAATATCGCAGAGTTCGGAAGTATCATATTTCATAGGAGTTAGGTCTTTTTTGCTGCAAGAGGTAGCCAGTATATCCCTTTTCAACAGTACTTGGCAAAGTTACCCGCCTAAAAATAGGCGGAAAAAGTCAAAAAAACGACAAATAGTGACTGTTATTTACTCATCACAACGCCAATGGAGAATAAAACGTTGGTTACGAGTGCGGCTTTCACCATATTTTCGAGTAAAGGACGCATGCCTTCTGGGGTAGGGTCACTCAGAACGCGGCGTAAATGGTTCATCAGCATCGGTACGGCTAATAAAAATAACCAACCACTCCACCCGTGCAAGTAAATTAGGTTAAAAAATGCCAAACATAAAATTGCCGCAACAATAATAATGGTGTGATAAATCCGAGCTCCTTGGGGGCCTAAACGTACCGCTAAGGTATTTTTACCTGCTTTAATATCATTTTCGATATCACGCATATTATTGATATTCAGTACTGCGACAGAGAGCAACCCACAAGCAGTTGCGGGTAGGATAGTGATGATATTAAAACTATTAGCTTGTAAATAGTAAGTCCCAATAACACTTAGCCAGCCAAAGAAAATTAAGACAGAAATATCCCCTAATCCTAGGTACCCATACGGTTTTTTACCGACGGTATAGGTGATAGCAGCAACGATGGCAATAAGGCCTAGTGCGACGAAACCAATGGCATCTTCTGGTTTTTCACACGCAACAATAATTAACAGTAAGCCAGAAAGGCAGGCTGCTGTAATATTTATTTTGAGCGCTTTTTTCATGTCCGCTTGCGTGATAACACCTTTTTGCATACCACGTAATGGACCAATACGTTCAGCGGTATCAGAGCCTTTGACTGCGTCACCATAGTCATTCGCAAGGTTAGATAAAATCTGTAATAAACCTGCCGTGATCAGTGCTAATAAAGCGACGGGCCATTTAAAATTATTAGTTAAATAAGCGAGTGCAGAGCCTGTCACAATCGCAATCACCCCTAATGGTAGGGTTTTAGGGCGGAGACTTTCAATCCAAGCTTGTTTACGACTTATTGTTGTGGATGTCGACTGCATGCAGTTACCTATAATTCAAACTCTTTAGAGATGTGTTCTTAATAATTTAATAACCCATCATATAGAGAGATACCTGAGTATTTTCAATGTAATGGGCAGAATATTTCATAGAAAAAAGTGCAGCGATAAAAGCTGCACTTTAGTCGATGTATATTAAGGATACATGAAAACCAGATAATTAATAAGATTATAAAATAAATCTACTCAGGTCTTCATCCGCCACCAGCTCATCTAAGTGCTGTTTGACATAATCTGCATCGATTTGGATAGTTTGCCCGTTACGGTCACTGGCATCGAAAGAAATATCTTCCATTAAACGCTCAAGCACTGTGTGCAAGCGACGAGCTCCAATGTTTTCGGTTGATTCATTGACTTGCCATGCGGACTCCGCAATTTTACGAATACCGTCAGTTGTGAATTCAATATTCACGCCTTCTGTTGCCATCAGCGCTTTATACTGTTCAGTTAATGAGGCATTTGGTTCAGTCAAAATACGCACAAAATCTTCAGTTGTCAGCGCTTGTAATTCAACACGAATGGGTAAGCGGCCTTGGAGTTCAGGGATCAAGTCTGATGGGCTCGAAACTTGGAACGCACCTGAAGCGATAAACAGGATATGGTCGGTTTTGACCATGCCGTGTTTAGTCGAAATGGTACAGCCTTCGATTAATGGCAGTAAATCGCGTTGAACCCCTTCTCGAGAGACATCTGGCCCTGAGCTTTGGCCGCCACGTTTACAAATTTTGTCGAATTCATCGATGAAGACAATACCATTTTGTTCAACGGCTTCAATGGCTTGTTCTTTTAGCTCTTCAGGGTTGACTAATTTAGCTGCTTCTTCTTCAACTAGCAGTTTGAATGCCTCTTTGATTTTCATCTTACGTGGCTTCTGCTTTTGGCCTGCTAAGTTTTGGAACATAGACTGTAACTGGTTAGTCATCTCTTCCATGCCCGGAGGTGCCATAATTTCAACACCCATAGGAGATGCAGAGACTTCAATTTCAATTTCTTTATCGTCTAATTGGCCTTCACGTAATTTTTTACGGAATGCTTGGCGAGCTGGAGAATGCTCATCCGTTGGTTCAGACTGCCCCCAATTATTTTTTGCGGGTGGAATAAGAACGTCCAAAATACGTTCTTCAGCCATTTCTTCGGCACGATAGCGGTTTTTTTCAATAGACTGTAAACGCACCATTTTAACGGCGGAGTCAGTTAAATCGCGAATAATCGAGTCAACTTCTTTTCCGACATAACCGACTTCAGTAAATTTAGTCGCTTCGACTTTGATAAATGGCGCATTGGCTAATTTCGCCAGGCGGCGAGCAATTTCAGTTTTACCCACCCCTGTTGGCCCAATCATCAAAATATTTTTTGGTGTGACTTCGTGACGTAACACTTCATTTAACTGCATACGGCGCCAGCGGTTACGCAGAGCAATCGCAACAGAACGTTTGGCTTTATTTTGGCCAATAATATGATTGTCGAGTTCGCTGACAATTTCGCGTGGAGTCATTTCGGACATACTAGCAATCCTTATGATTTTGAAGAAATTTCTTCAAAGTTGACATTATGGTTGGTGTAAATACAGATATCACCTGCAATAGCGAGCGCTTTTTCAGCGATTTCTTTGGCGCTTAAGTCTGTATTTTCTAACAAAGCACGTGCGGCTGATTGCGCATATGGGCCACCGGAGCCAATAGCAATTAAGTCATTTTCCGGTTGAACCACATCACCATTACCCGTAATGATCAGTGAAGTGTGTTCATCGGCGACAGCTAACAAGGCCTCTAACTTGCGAAGCATGCGGTCGGTACGCCAATCTTTAGCGAGTTCAACGGCCGCTTTTGTTAAATGGCCTTGGTGCAGTTCGAGTTTGCGCTCAAACAGTTCAAATAATGTGAATGCGTCTGCGGTGCCACCGGCAAATCCGGCAATGACTTTGTCGTTGTATAACCGGCGAACTTTGCGGACATTGCCTTTCATGACGGTATTACCCATCGTCGCCTGTCCATCACCACCAATTACGACCTGGCCATTACGGCGAACACTTACGATTGTTGTCATGAGTTAGCCCCTGGTTTATTACAAAAAAAAAGAATGCGGTTGTATGTGATTTTCAAAAGAGTAAATTCAAGTGATAGTTGTCTAATTAACTATCACTTGAACTAGGTTGAAGCCACAAAGTACCGCTCATGAGTACATTAAAACAGTACATGGGGGGGGAGGAGGAATTTTTCAACCCCCAGAAGCACGAAGAATACAACCGGAAACACCTGCACCTGCTGCGCGGTCACGCATTTTTTCGGCGGTGGATTTGGAATAAGGCCCTAAAACGATACGGTGCCAACCTCCACCTGCGCTTACGCGGCTTTCAATACCTGAAAATGCCAAAGTAGCTTGCACAGACTCGGCTTGTTCTGCTGTACGGAATGAACCGCATTGAACAACCATATTTTGTAAACTGTTTGTCGGTTTAGTGCTTGGTGCCGTTTGTGGTTGAGCTGCGGGCGCGGTTGGTTGAGCCTCAAGTTTTGGCGGGATATTGGCCACCGGTTTACGTTGTACTGGCTCGATAGGTTGAGCCGGCTCATTGATGAGCACTTGGGAGCGCGGTACGGGTTTACCGTTTGCAGGGATTTCTTGCAAGTTAGTGACAGGCTGGCGTCTGTCAGAATCAATTTGCTCTAATAGCTGGCGCTGTTCAGGTGTTAAATCTGATGGGCGCACAATATTATTGCCAGTACTCGGTTGTTGAATATTTGGCATATCCACACCACGACGTTCGAGCTCTTTAATATAGCGCCAACGTTCTTCAGGCTTTGGTGGAAGCGTACTTCCCGGTGTTGTTGGTGTGACAACTTGGGGGGGCGGTGTATCCTTTTTATTTTGAGTGATATAAAACAGGCCGCCAACAAATAGCACGACAATTGTCACAGCAACAACCAATGTTGTCATTGGTAGTCCTTGTGCTTTCTTTGATTTACCTTTGCTTTTTTTACGGGCGGATGAGCGCCCCCGAGCTACATAATCTTTTTGTGCCACGCTATTAATTCACTAGTTATCAATTGTTCGTCATCATTTGGCTTAACATGTTACTTAACCCGAGCAACTTTGACTAGCTTTTAGGCGCTTTTGTGCTCTCTCTGATGATTAAATCAGAATCTAGGAGACGTGAACCCGGGTTTACATTGTGTCCATGGATTTGCTCAAGCAGTAATTGCATCGCATGATGACCAATTTCAGCACGAGGTTGATTAATGGTTGTTAGGGCTGGCAAGGTATATTTTGATTGCTCTAAGTTATCAAAACCAACAAAAGAAAGGTCATCAGGGAGCTTCAAGCCCATTTTTTTCGCTTGCCACATCGCGCCAATAGCCATGATATCACTGTGACAAAAGATAGCCGTAGGTGGTTCAGGAAGTGACATCAATGTTTTCACAGCTTCAGCCCCACCTTCATGGGTAAAATCGCCACGGATAATATAATTTTCACGCAGTTTTTCGCCTGTGCGCAACATGGCTTTTTTATACCCTTCTAAACGGTATTGACTTAAAGGCATATGGTTAGGGCCTGCAATACAAGCAATCAGTTTATGGCCTTGTTTTTGCAGGTAATGTGTCGCATTAAACGCGGCAGTGAGGTTATCGATATGCACAGTCGGTAGTTTTAGCTCAGGCGCAAATTCATTCGCCATCACTATCGGAGGAAGGTTTTTCTGCTCTTCCGTTGAGATATCGAACGGAATATTGGAGCCCAGTAAGACCATGCCATCAATTTGTTTGGTAATAATAAGATTAATAAAAGCATTTTCTTGTTTTTCTTGGTGTTTACAGTCTCCAATCAAAACAAAATAGCCTTCTTGAGCAGCGATTTCTTCAATCCCACAGACGACATCACTAAAGAACGGATCGCGGATATTGGGAACAAGTACAAGAATGGTTTTTGATTCATTGCGCTTATAGCTTCTAGCAAGGTTATGAGGATAATAACCAACATCCATCACCGCTTGTTCGACTTTTTGGCGTGTTTGCAAAGAAACTTTTTCCGGGTTCATGAGTGTTCTTGACACCGTCGCTGTCGAAACGCCCGCGGCACTGGCAACATCTTTCATTGTTGCCGTGTGATTGTGTTTTTTACTTTCCACAACGCCTTCCTTAGATTGATTTAATCGTTTGCTTTTTTTGAATAGCGCAAGTACGTCATTATTAGTGGTTATTCTAATTGGTTTCTCAATAATATCTGTTACCTAGTTTGCATAAAAAGTGTGACTTGCGTCATTTTTTAGAGCTGCTTCGCAAATTTTGAAAATAATTCTAAGGGTAAAAAGATAAATGAAACTCAATGTGTATATAAAACACCCAATTTGGTTGTTTAGCATTATAGGGTAAATAATTCAAAGTTATCAATATGCTGCAAAGACAATATTGGTATGGCCTATAAAGTTAAATGGTTAGATAAAATGAATCCTTTAGCATTGTTCATGCGTTAACAATCAGTTGGATCCACATCAATATTCCACTTTACTTTGCGACTTTCTGGGTGTTGAAGAATTTCTGGCAATAGTTTCGCCATAAACTGCTGTAAATAAAGTCGCGAAGGGTGTTGCAATAGCAATTGCCAGCGGAATCGGCCTCCACGTTTAGCTTGAATCGACGGTGAGGGGCCTAAAATCCACATTTTTGCATCGCTTTGTGGGTGTTGAGTTATATATTGCCGTACATTTTGCAGAAATTGACGCGAGTCCTGGTTATTGTGATCTTCTGAACGGAACAATATATGGCTGGTGTAAGGCGGTAGCATGGCGATTCGGCGCTCTTCCATCGCTTCTTGGGTAAATGCGTTGTAACCTTCTTCAAGTAGTGTGAGTAGCAGCGGGTGTTCGGGATGGTGGGTCTGTAAGAACACTTCACCTTGTTTACCAGCTCGTCCTGCTCGGCCAGAAACTTGCACGTATAATTGAGCAAACCGTTCGGCTGCACGAAAATCACTCGAGAATAAAGCTCCGTCAACATCTAATAAGGCGACTAAGGTGACATCAGGGAAATGGTGGCCCTTGGCTAACATCTGTGTGCCTATTAGAATTCTAGCTCCTCCCTCATGTACTTGATTTAAATGTTGTTCCAGTTCCCCTTTACGGCTTGTGGTATCACGGTCAATACGGGTAACAGGGGTGTCAGGGAATAGTTCACAAATACCTTCCTCAAGTTGCTCAGTTCCCATTCCAACAGGCACTAAATGCGTTGAACCACATTGTGGGCATTGGTGAGGAACTGGGCGTTGGCTATCACAATGGTGGCAGCGTAATTGATGGAAATTTTGATGTAAGGTGTAATAGTGGTCACAGCGCTGGCACTCAGCAATCCAGCCGCATTCATGGCAAATTAACGCTGGCGAATAACCACGACGATTTAAAAACAAAATCACCTGATTGTTTTGTGCAAGATGTTCTTTAATATGTTGAATTAATAAGTGAGAAAGGCCAAATTTTAGCGGTTGGCCTTTTAAGTCAATAAGATGTTGAGTCGCAGGGCGTGCATTACCAGCACGAATAGTGAGATTTAATTGCCGATACTTATGTTGTTGTACATTAAATAAGGTTTCTAACGATGGCGTTGCAGTGCCCATCACAATGGGGATATTGTTCTTTTTCGCACGGAAAACGGCTAAATCACGTGCATGATAACGCCAACCATCTTGTTGTTTGTATGAGCTGTCATGCTCTTCATCAATAATAATAATGCCAAGGCGGGCAAAAGGCGTGAACAGTGCTGAGCGAGTGCCAATAATAATGGCGTTTTGCCCTTGCTTCGTGCGTAGCCATACGGCTAAACGTTCGCTATCGTTCAGCCCAGAGTGCAACACATCAACAGGCGCATTGAAGCGCTCACGAAAACGGCTAATAGTTTGTGGGGTCAAACCAATTTCAGGCACCAGTACTAAAGCTTGTTTACCTTGAGAAAGGACATTCTCCAGAACACTCAAATAGACTTCAGTCTTACCAGACCCTGTTATCCCTGCGAGCAACCATGGTGAAAATTGGTCATCTTCAGCACGTATAGCACCGACAGCGGTAGCTTGCTCGCTATTAAGCCGCAACCTTTCACCACAAACTGTAAAGTTTGGTTGCCACTTTTTGCTCGTCGGTTGAACGGGATGTAACTCAATATAAGCTTTCTTTTTCAGTGCTTGCAGAGCACTTTCACTGATTTCAAGCTCATTCACTTGATGGCGATAAACGGCTCTACGACGTAAAAGTGCGAGGGCCTGCTGCTGTTTTGGGGAGCGTTTGAGCTCATTAAGGTCAACGGCTAAGCCTTCATCTGTCACTTGCCATTGCCAAATCGGGGTAAATTCAGCGGGTTTACCTTGGCGCAACAATGTGGGTAATGCGTGGAATAGTACTTCGCCAATTGGGTAGTGGTAGTATTGGGAAGACCACAGTAAGAGCTGCCAAATATCATCAGGGAAGAGTGTTTGATGGTCGAGAACCAGTTCGATAGCTTTTAATTTATCTTCAGCAAACTCGCTTTTATCGCTGTGTTTTACCACAATACCTAGGGCTTGGCGCTTGCCAAACGGCACCATAACACGGCTGCCAATCACTGGCAGTGGCATGTTATCAGGAAGGCGATAATCAAATGTGCGGTTTAATGGGACAGGTAAAGCCACCTGAACGACGATCATATCTGGGTTTCCGTCTATTTTTTATGCGATAATACGAGCGATTGTTGACTAGAGTACCACAAAATTTACTCGGTTTTCATTGCGCGATAAACAGAATTTCTGTATGATCCGCCGCCTTTGGTATTTATTTTTACCAATATATTAAATTCAATCAACACGACGTGTGGTGTCCGGCGTTAGGGCTGGAATGGCGACACGGCCTTAATAGAGGTTCTCCCATGAAAAAAGGTATTCACCCTAAATACGAAGAAGTTACTGCAACTTGTTCTTGCGGTAATGTAATGAAAATTAATTCAACTGCTGGTCACTCGCTGAACCTGGACGTTTGTGGTAACTGCCACCCGTTCTATACTGGTAAACAGCGTGATGTTGCGACTGGTGGTCGTGTTGATCGCTTCAACCAACGTTTCAGCATCCCAGGTTCTAAAAAATAATCGAACTTGTGAAATGCGAAAAAAAGGGAAACTGAGTTTCCCTTTTTTAATGCCCAAAATAAGCGTTTTTATGTCTAAATGAAGAAATTAGAAGCGATAAACGACACCGAACATCACATCATTGGTTCTGACTTTCACTTTTGATTTATATACTTCGTTATCTTCCGTATAGCTAAGTGATGACTTACCTGCATCTAAAAAGCGGTAGCTTAAATCTAATGATAAATTATCATTGATGGCATACTGGGAGCCAATACCTAAACTCCAAGCAAAGTTGCTTTTTGTTTTAGATTTAGAAAATGAATCATAGCCATAGTACATAGAATGATGGCTTTTTTCTTCGTATGAATAAGTAGATTTATGTTTAATACTTGCTAAACCTAATCCAACGGATACGTAAGGGGTGAAATTGGTTTCGTTTTTGAAGTCATAATAAGCATTAACCATAAAGGTATTTAATGTGATATCGTTTTTGCTGTCATCTGAAGCGGTAAAGAAACTATTATTTTCATAGAAAAGATTATGTTTAGATGAGGCTTTACCTCTTAGTGCAATATCGAATTCAGCACGTAACGGAAGAGATGTCACATCATATAAGTCATAGCCTAATGCAATACCACCCCCCAATACTGCTTTGGTTTTACTGCCGCCGTTATAGCTTTCATAAAAACCTACATCTGATTCTTCCCATTTTTGGTCTGATAATTTAAGAATAGATGTACCTAATTTACCAGAAACATAAAAACCGCTGCCAGATGCCATAGCCACGCTAGATACAAGGCTGAGTAGGGAAACTGCAATTATTTTTTTCATTATTTATTACCATTCATATAGTTAATTAAATATCAGCATCTATTATAGATCTAAACAAATAATGAACTTAAGGTAAATTTTCCATTTTTCGATAAACAGAATAAGCGGCCATTTTTCACAGTAAAAGAGTGATTTCTCAGTACTAAATATAAGAAAATGTTATGAATTGGAGGGTTGTGTTACCTGTTCCCGCAACTGTGGAATTAATTTATTCATATTTCCGGTTATGGGGCCGAAATATAACAATATTTACGAATGGATTGGCAAGAATTCAAAGCAACATTGAATAAAACATAAGGAAAGACACTACGTCGCAAGGCTTGCGACGTAGTTAAAACTTTGAGGTACGTAATGACGACTAATTGGGATTAATATTCCCACGTTTCAGGGTCGATACCTAATTCGCGCATAATTTCTTTTGCGGCTTCAGGGATCTCGTCATTACGTTCTTTACGCAAGTCTTCATCATTTGGCAGTGGTTGGCCTGTGAATGCATGCAAAAATGCTTCACACAGTAATTCACTGTTAGTGGCATGACGTAAGTTATTGATCTGACGGCGAGTACGCTCATCAGTTAAAATTTTTAGTACCTTCAAAGGAATCGATACTGTAATTTTCTTTACTTGCTCACTCTTTTTGCCATGTTCAGCATACGGACTGACATACTCACCATTCCATTCAGCCATGGGTTACCTTGGATATTTTCAGTAATAATTAAAAATAATATGCATATTCTTTTTAATAGGAACTTATTCTAAGCTCTAAATCGAGAATATCTGCATATATGTTCGATGAGGCTTCACTTATTTTAACACAAAATACTGTCTAAAATTAACGAGTTAAACCCACTTATGCGATTGACTATCAATTTACACATAATTATTAAGGCTGATTATTCCATTACTTGATATAAACGTAAAGAGGTTTAGACGTCTAGATATGTTGACGTCTAAACATCCGATGGGTATGATTTGGCCTATCACTGTTCAGGAGAAGCGTTTATGACTTACAAACCGTCAACCATCGCAATTCATAATGGATTAAACGATGACCAACAATTTGGTTGTGTTGTGCCTCCCATTTATTTGTCCAGCACCTATAACTTCACTGATTTTAATGAGCCCCGCGCACATGACTACTCACGCCGTGGAAATCCAGGTCGGGATATTGTGCAAAAAACATTGGCACAACTTGAGGGGGGAAGCGGCGCAGTAATGACCAACAGTGGGATGTCAGCGCTTCATTTACTCTGTACTGTTTTTTTACAGCCCGGTGATCTATTAGTTGCACCTCATGATTGTTATGGCGGAAGTTATCGGTTATTTAATAGCCAAAGTCAGCGTGGGGCTTACCAAGTGCAATTTGTTGATCAAAGTGATGAATCTGCATTACGAGCTGCGCTCGCTAAAAAACCTAAATTAGTCTTAATTGAAACACCCAGTAACCCATTATTAAGAATTTTTGATATACAGCATATTGCTCAATTAGCGCATGATGTTGGTGCGTTAGTGGTTGTCGACAATACATTTTTAAGCCCTATCCTCCAGCAACCACTGTCATTAGGGGCTGACTTTGTTGTGCATTCATGTACAAAATACCTTAATGGTCATTCAGATATTGTGGCTGGTGTAGTGATTACCAAAGAGGAAAAATGGGCAATAGAATTAGCGTGGTGGGCGAATAATATAGGTGTCACTGGGGGCGCTTTTGATAGCTACTTATTATTAAGAGGCATCCGAACTCTATCCCCACGTGTGTTACAGCAACAGCAAAATGCACAAGAGATCGTAAAATATCTTAAATCGCAGCCTTTAGTGAAAAAATTGTATTATCCTGCATTGGAAGATCATCCTGGGCACGAAATAGCACTGAAACAACAAAAAGGTTTTGGCGCCATGTTGAGTTTTGAATTTGCAGGTGATGAGTCACAACTTCGCCATTTTCTTCGCTCACTTAGCCTGTTTACATTGGCGGAGTCATTGGGTGGGGTGGAAACATTGATTTCCCATACTGCGACAATGACGCATGCAGGTATGTCAGCAGAAGCTCGTGCGCAAGCGGGGATTACCGATAGCTTACTAAGAATTTCAGTGGGGATTGAAGATCCTCAGGATTTAATCACAGACTTAGATCACGCATTTCAGGTTGCGGGACAACGTTAGCGGAGTTTTTGATGAGTGTACTAACAGCGGTTGAGGTGGCTCCTTGTCACCGTCAGTTACATAAATTTGGGGGCAGTAGTTTAGCCGATGCGAAGTGCTATCAACGCGTTGCAGCAATTATGACGAACTATAGTCAACCTGGTGATTTAATGGTGGTTTCTGCCGCGGGTAGTACAACTAATCAGTTGATCAACTGGTTAAAATTAAGCCAAAGTGATCGTATTTCGGCTCATCAAGCTCAACAGTCGTTACGCCGCTATCAACTTGATTTAATTGAATCTCTTTTACCGGAACAAAAAGCCGTAGAATTAAGCCAATTATTTATTCACGATTTAGAGCGTTTAAGCGCGTTGTTGGATAAACCGACAAATGATGCGACTTATGCAGAAGTGGTAGGGCACGGTGAAATTTGGTCCGCACGCCTTATGGCTGAGGTGCTTGCTCTGGCGGGTATGACGAGTGCTTGGTTAGATGCGCGTTTATTTTTACGCGCTGAGCGAGCGGCACAACCGCAGGTCGATGAAACACAATCGCGTTATTTATTGCAACAACAGTTAACTCAGTTACCGAACCGACGTATTGTCGTGACAGGCTTTATTTCGCGTAATCAGCAAGGTGAGACGGTACTGCTTGGGCGTAATGGGAGTGACTATTCTGCAACACAAGTCGGTGCGTTAGCAGATGTGGGAAAAGTAACGATTTGGAGTGATGTCGCTGGAGTATATAGCGCGGACCCTCGTAAAGTGAAAGATGCCTGTTTATTGCCCTTATTGCGCCTAGATGAAGCCAGTGAATTGGCGCGCTTAGCAGCTCCTGTTTTACATACACGCACTTTACAACCCGTTTCCGTGAGCAATATTGATTTGCAATTAAGGTGTAGCTACCAACCGGAGCAGGGCTCAACAAAAATTGAACGGGTACTCGCGTCAGGAGCAGGGGCAAAAATCGTGACTAGCCATGATGATGTGTGCTTAATTGAATTGCGTATCGCTGCCGGCCGTGATTTTAAACAAATCTGCAAAGATGTGGATTTATTACTTAAGCGTGCTCAATTGCGTCCTTTGGCTCGTGGTATTCATCATGACCGTTCTTTGCTGCAATTATGTTATACCTCTGAAATTGTCGAAAGTGCCTTAAATACCCTTGAAGAAGCCGGGTTGCTGGGGTCATTATCATTACGTGAAGGTTTTTCTTTGGTTGCGTTAGTCGGTGCAGGTGTGTGTAAAAAGCCATTACATAGCCACCGTTTTTATGAGGAATTAAAAGGGCAGCCTGTTGAATTTATTTGGCATTCAGAGGATGCCATCAGTTTAGTCGCTGTTTTGCGTTCTAACCAAACCGAGCACTTAATTCAAGGGATGCACCAGAGCTTATTCCGTGCAGAAAAACGCATTGGATTAGTGTTATTTGGTAAAGGGAACATTGGTGCGCGTTGGTTAGAGCTTTTTGCTGCGGAGCAACACAAAATTTCGGCACGTAGTGACTTTGATTTTGTCTTAGCCGGTGTGGTAGATAGCCGCCGTAGCTTACTGAATTACCAAGGGATTGACCCAAGCCGTGCGCTGGCTTTCTTTGATGACGAAGCCGTAGAGCATGAGGACGATAACCTATTTTTATGGATGCGTTCCCATCCTTATGATGATTTAGTGGTATTAGATGTCACCGCAAGTGAGACACTGGCAGATAACTATGTGGATTTTGCGAGTTATGGTTTTCATGTGATCAGTGCAAATAAAATTGCGGGGGCAGCGCAAACGGCACAATATCGTCAAATTCGCGATGCGTTTTCGAAAACAGGTCGTCACTGGCTATACAACGCAACAGTAGGAGCAGGGTTACCGATTAACTATACGGTACGGGACTTAAAAGAAAGTGGTGATTCGATTCTGGCTATCAGTGGTATTTTTTCCGGAACACTATCATGGCTATTTTTACAGTTTGACGGTTCTATCCCATTTAGTGAGCTAGTAGAGCAAGCGTGGCAACAAGGGTTAACTGAACCGGACCCTCGCATTGACCTATCAGGGCAAGATGTCATGCGAAAATTAATTATTTTAGCCCGTGAAGCGGGTTATGACATCGAACCCGATGATGTGAGAGTGGAATCTTTAGTACCGAAACAGGCTCAGACGGGTTCACTCGATGAGTTCTTTGAAAATAGCGCCATTATTAATGAGCAGATGCAGCAACGTTTAGAAGCGGCGCAAGAACTAGGGTTAGTGCTACGCTATGTGGCACGGTTTGATGCAGTAAAAGGCAAAGCGAAAGTCGGTGTGGAAGCCGTGAAACCGGAACATCCGCTGGCCTCATTATTACCGGGTGACAATGTGTTTGCTATCGAGAGCCGTTGGTATCGAGACAACCCATTAGTGATCCGAGGCCCAGGAGCCGGGCGCGATGTGACCGCTGGCGCTATTCAGTCGGATCTCAACCGGCTCTCTCAACTTTTATAATCATTTTTCAGGTGTATTGGTGTTCTTGGTAGTATTGAGGGCGCCGATGCATTATGAATATTTTTAATTTACCCCTTCATTTTCTGTTTTTTATTCTGATGATTTAATTCTTAAACATTATTCATGTCTTAAAAGTGCTGAATCGACGATATATTGCGCTGAAACAATACTTAAATAAGAAAAATTAATAAAAATAAGGCTGTAATTAAATTTCAGAAAAATCCCCCAAAGTCATTTTTTTCTGATATGAATATACACTGAAGGGTAAATTTAGCGGCCTGCATCACAAAACGACAACTCTAACGCAGCCGGCTGAAATTTTGTTACAGGAAACTGGGTGCAGTCTGTTAACCGTGAATCGTGCGGGAAAGCATTCTGCCAGAAGCACAAGGTCAGGAGTCTCATGAATCAGCAATATTCCGCAATGCGCAGTAATGTCAGTATGCTGGGTAAGCTACTCGGCGATACCATCAAGGAAGCCTTAGGTGAGGACATACTCGACAAAGTTGAGTCCATTCGTAAGCTTTCCAAATCTTCTCGTGCAGGTAATGAAGTTCAGCGCCAAAAATTGCTGATGACATTACAAAATCTTTCTAATGATGAATTGCTACCCGTTGCAAGGGCATTTAACCAATTCTTAAACCTGACAAACGTTGCTGAGCAATATCACAGCATTTCGCCTCACGGTGAAGCGGCAAGTAACCCTGTGGCATTGAAAAATCTGTTTAGCCGATTAAAAGGCAAAAACTTCACTGATGGTGATATCCAAAAAGCGGTTGAACAGCTTTCAATTGAGCTGGTTTTAACGGCTCACCCAACGGAAATTGCTCGCCGTACATTGATCCATAAATTGGTTGAGGTAAACAACTGCTTATCACAACTCGACCATGATGATATTGCAGATTATGAACGTAATAATATCATGCGCCGCTTACGCCAATTAGTGGCACAATCATGGCATACCGATGAAATTCGTAAAATTCGACCAACGCCCATTGATGAAGCAAAATGGGGATTTGCCGTTGTTGAAAATTCATTGTGGGAAGGGGTTCCCGCTTTCTTACGTGAATTTAATGAACAGTTGGAAGACTCAATCGGCGCGGTGTTACCCGTTGAAGCAAACCCAATCCGCTTTACTTCATGGATGGGGGGGGACCGAGACGGTAACCCGAACGTGACTGCGGATGTGACTCGTCAGGTGCTATTACTGAGCCGCTGGAAAGCGGCGGACTTATTCCTCAAAGATATCCAAGTGTTGGTTTCAGAGCTTTCAATGACAGAAGCAACCCCAGAGCTGCGTGCGCTAGCAGGGGGAGATGACGTTGATGAGCCTTATCGCCAAATTGCGAAAAATTTACGTAGCCAATTATTCTCGACATTAGAGTATTTAGAGCGCCGTGTTAAAGGCGAGCAAGTTTTACCACCAGCAGACTTATTGGTAGACAACGCCCAGTTATGGGACCCGTTATATGCATGTTATCAATCATTAATTGCCTGCAATATGAAAATCATTGCGAATGGGCAATTGCTTGACACATTGCGCCGTATTCGTAGCTTTGGTTTGCAATTGGTACGTATTGATGTGCGCCAAGAAAGCACTCGTCACACTGAAGCCATTGCAGAGCTAACTCAGTATTTAGGACTGGGTGATTACTCGCAGTGGTCAGAAGAGGAAAAACAACAATTTTTGCTGGCAGAGCTACAATCGTTACGCCCACTGATCCCTCAAGACTGGCAGCCAAGTGCAGAAACACAGGAAGTATTTGAAACTTGCCGTGTGATTGCGAAAGCCAAAAATGATTCTATCGCAGCTTACGTTATTTCAATGGCGAAAGTTCCGTCAGACGTGTTGGCGGTTAAATTGTTGCTGAAAGAGAATGGGGCGTCAGTCCGCTTGCCAGTAGCGCCACTATTCGAAACACTGGAAGATTTAAACAACGCTGAAAGTGTGATGACCAAGCTGTTAAGCATTGAGTGGTATCGTGACCTTATTGACGATCGCCAAATGGTGATGATTGGTTACTCCGATTCGGCTAAAGATGCAGGGGTAATGGCGGCGTCATGGGCGCAATATCGCGCACAAGATGCACTTATTAAGCTGTGCGAAAAAGAAGGTGTCACACTGACATTATTCCATGGGCGCGGCGGCACCATTGGCCGTGGTGGTGCACCTGCACATTCCGCATTACTTTCTCAACCACCAGGTAGCTTAAAAGGTGGGTTGCGGGTAACAGAACAAGGCGAGATGATCCGCTTTAAATTCGGCTTGCCGCAAGTCACAATTAGCAGCCTTGCCTTATACGCCAGTGCGATATTAGAAGCGAATCTTTTACCACCTCCAGAGCCAAAAGATGAGTGGAAGTCTGTGATGGATTCACTATCTGATGTGTCTTGCGCGATGTACCGTGATTATGTGCGTGAGCAACCAGATTTTGTTCCTTATTTCCGCGCTGCGACGCCTGAACTAGAGTTAGGTAAGTTACCGCTTGGGTCACGCCCTGCAAAACGCCGCCCAACGGGTGGCGTGGAAACGTTGCGTGCTATTCCATGGATCTTTGCATGGACGCAGAACCGTTTAATGCTTCCTGCATGGTTAGGCGCTGGCGCAGCGCTGAAACATGTCATTGAGAAAGAAGGCAAACAAGCTGTTCTTGATGAAATGTGGCAGCAGTGGCCATTCTTTAATACACGTATTGCGATGTTAGAAATGGTTTATGCAAAAGCAGACTTATGGCTGGCGGAATATTATGACCACCGATTAGTGGAAGAGCGCTTATGGCCATTAGGGCAAAAATTACGTGACCAGTTGTCTGAGGATATTAAAAGCGTATTGGCGGTTTCGAAAGACGAAGCGCTAATGGCGGATTTACCTTGGATAGCTGAATCCATCGCGTTACGTAATGTCTATACCGACCCATTAAACGTCTTACAAGCCGAGCTTCTACACCGTTCCCGCCAACAAGAGCACCCAGACCCACGTGTCGAGCAAGCCTTGATGGTAACGATTGCAGGGGTTGCTGCAGGTATGCGTAATACGGGTTAGTTTGTTGATTTTTAAAGTACTTGAATAATATGAGGGCTACCAAATGGTAGCCCTCATTATTTTTACAGGTTATTACGAATTGGATGAGCCATCATCTGGTTTATCATGATGAACCAAGTGATATGCAGAGCGGGCTCGAGGGTGAATAAAGAAATGGTTAGCTGGCGCATTGTGCGTTTTGATATGCACCATGGCGACATTCGTTTTCTTACCTTGTTTGCTATGGAAGGTATAAACCACAAAGGGGAGTAAGAAGATAATCACAAAGCTAACCGCAAGTAATGTCACATAGGTGTTATCACTCGCCCCCCCAGGTAAAGAACTCGGTGGGAAGAATGAAACAATAAAGGCTAAGATAGAAATAATGAAGCCAGCTAATGCGACAATAATTTTAACGCCTTTTCCTCCAGGAATATTAAATGCACGCTTTTTCTCTGGTTGTTTGCACACTAAATGCATGTAACCCAGAAATAGCATGAAATAGCTACATAAATAGATAACCACGGTTAAGGCGAGCGCAATAAGGAATGACATATTACCACCGCCCCCAGTATTGGTGAGGACAATAATTGCGACTGTCGTGATCAGTAATTGGGAAATTACCAGTGTTACCGGCACGCCATTTTTATTCACTTTGGCAAAGCTTTGCGGCAGAATGCCTTTTTGTGCCGCGACATACATGCCGCGGGATGGCCCCACAATCCAAGAAGCAATCTCAGCCAGCACACCAAGCAATAATAATGCAGCAATAATTCTTACGGCCCATTCAAGGGAGGAATTAAAGTGTGTGACAAGCACATTGAATGTCTGTACTACGCCAGCAGATAAATTAATCTCACTGTTTGGGATCACCGCTGCCACCGACAACCCACCAATTGAGCTTAAACAAATTGCTGCTATCATGAGTAAAAACATCGCAGCGGGGTAATCTCGGCCGGGGTTTTTCATCTCATTGACGTGGGTTGCGGATGCCTCAACACCCATATAACTCAAAATAAAGGCAACAAATACCACGAGTGTGCCAATTTTGGTGAAATCAGGAATAAAAGTTTCAGTACTAATTTCTATCGCTAATGGTGAGCCGCTAACTAAATAGCTGATTGCTAAAAAGACTAAAATTAGAGCTGGGAGCAAAATACCGGCGAAGAAACCGACTTTGGCAATGGTTGCCGTGTATTTGGTTCCACCAAATTGAGTGAAAGCCAATACCCAGAGAATAACAAGTGCCCCAATCGTTTTAGTGATAGGGTCTGTATTAAGTTCTGGCCAATTTAAAATATAAGACAGTGCCCCTAAGACGAAATACAGCATAGGAATAAAGCCAATTGCTATTTGTAAATAACCAAATGAAATGGCGGCAAATCCCCAGCGTTCGCCTAATGTATTGGAAACCCACGCAAATACACCACCTTCCTCCCAACCTTCCACGGTTGCCATTTCTGCGGCACACAAGGCGACAGGAATAAACCACAATAATCCTCCCAATAGCAGGAAAAATACTAAACTAAAGCCAGATGTCGCAAATGTTGGATATTCATAAACGGCCATCACCATCGATGCAGTAATGGCGAAAAAGCCAAGTAATGTGAGCTGCTTTGCGGCTGGAGCTGTCGTTGTTGCCATACGAGTTCTCCTCAAATCGATAAACAATCAGCCTTTGCTGGGCGGATTTCAGTAGGAGTCAAAGAACCTAAGGTTCTTTGACTCGTTAACAACACAATCATGAATAAAAGAATTAACTGTGATTAAAACCGCCGCCTTCTTCTTCTGTTAGCGGTTGATTGACGGGATGCTTATCGAAATATTCTAAGGTACGTTTGAAGTCATCAATCAGTAATGCCGCTAAATCTAAACTAACACCATGACGCACTAGAATACGTTGAATAACAAGGTCTTCACGGTTTGCTGGCATGGAATAAGCTGGAACTTGCCAGCCGCGACTGCGCAGTTTGTCTGCGATGTCATAGAGGGAATATTTGCTGGTGGTTGTGCCTTCTTTTAGTTTCCAGGCTAATGCCGGGATACCAGTTTGACTATCACCATCAAAAATCATTTCAAATGGCCCTAATTTTTCAATTTCACGGCTAAGATATTGTGCGGTTGCGTAGCAAGCGTTGTGGATTTTTGCATAGCCTTCGCGACCTAGTCTCAAGAAATTATAATATTGGGCAATGATTTGACCACCAGGACGAGAGAAATTGAGTGCGAATGTTGGCATGTTACCGCCTAAATAATTCACATTAAAAATCAATTCTTCTGGAAGGTCTTTGGCTTCACGCCAAATTACCCAGCCAGCACCTAATGGGGCTAAACCGAACTTATGACCTGATGCATTAATGGATTTTACGCGCGGTAAGCGGAAATCCCATTCTAAGTCTGGTGCACAGAATGGGGCTAAGAACCCACCACTCGCCCCATCCACATGGATAGGGATATCCAACCCAGTCTCTTTTTGCAGTTTATCGAGTGCATCATGTACGGCTTTGACGGGTTCATATTGGCAGGTAAATGTCACCCCAAGCGTTGGGACCACACCAATGGTATTTTCGTCGACGCGTTTGAGCACCTCTTCCGGTGTCATGATAAGGCGGTCGCCTTCAAGTGGAATTTCTCTCAGTTCAACATCAAAATAACGGGCAAATTTGTGCCAACAGATTTGAACTGGGCCACAAATTAAGTTGGGTTTATCAGTCGGTTTTCCTTTAGCGGCTTGTTTTTTGCGCCATTGCCATTTTAACGCAAGCCCACCAAGCATTGCAGCTTCTGAGGACCCGATAGTTGAACAACCAAGGGTATTTTCTGCATCTGGTGAGTTCCATAAATCCGCTAACATGTGTACGCAGCGGTTTTCAATTTCCGCCGTTTGTGGATATTCATCTTTGTCTATCATGTTTTTGTCGATAGACAAATCCATCAAATCACGAATTTCATCATCTACCCATGTTTGGCAGAATGTCGCTAAGTTTTGGCGTGAATTTCCATCTAACATTAATTCATCGCGTACTGCACTAAATACATTACGTGGTGCTTGTTCCTTCAATGGAAATTTGGTTTTTGGTAATGATTTGGATAATTCTAATGATGCGTAGACATCATCCATTCCATTGTGTTTTGAATTTAATGCATTATTACTCATGTCTTAATTCCTCAATGACCATGTGGTAATTAAATAGTATTAATTTTGAGCTCAATATTAAATATACGCTGACTTTTGAAAAATTCAAAAGCGTTCAAATAAAAAAGATAATTTAATGAAAAATGTCATAATTAGAAAGTAATAGTGGGGTGAATGATGGTTTGTGATTGTTTTTTTGATAGATAATTTTATCAAAGGGTGATTTGTGTTTATAAGATGATACTAAAAACTGCATAATTTAACTGAATTATTACATTTTTATGGTTTTTATTTCTATGAATTTAGCTTTTTAGTTATTTTTATTTGATTTTGCATAGGGCGATAATTGTAGAAGAAATACATGATTATTTGTGAGAATTTAATATTTCAGTAATGTTAAATTCTGTGGTTGATATTTAAGCGATAATTTTCATTATATTAAAAATTAATTTATACCATTAACCGTTAAATATATTTATTGCGGTAAGATAAACTTGAATATAGAAGATAATAACACTGATTTTATTATGGATACGTGGGTCGGGAAACTAATCAGTTTCGATATCGCGTCAATGTATTTTTGTAAAAAATAGAAGCTATTTTGTAAACAATAAATATAAATAGCCAGTTCCAGCTAATTGATGATCTTTATTTTTTAAGCTAATTAAAGTAGTGCGAGCTAACTAATAGCATATCATGAGCGACAAATCACATATGCTTTCTGAGCGTGTCGTAGGCACAATGAACGAAACAGATTCATGTATTGAAGTTATTTCAATATAGATAGGAGCAGCCATATACTAAGCCGTACGTACAGTGGTATGAAGGGACGGCGGGAGTGATCCCGCCTTCTGCTCGATTAGTGACTTTCTTTCCACTGATCCCATCTTTTCCATTCTTCTTTTGGCGTGATGAACTCACGAATTTTACCATTGGCTTTTAAGCTAGCAATTTTCTTATTAGTTGCCTCTTCTTGAGCTAATTGTTCTGGGGTTGGTGGAATATACTGGGCTGCATTTAAATAGGAAGCCCTGATGTCGCCATTAAGTTTGTAACCACTGATTTTAGAAACCATAGTATCTTTGGTTCCATGTTGTTCTGCATACTTGATTAAGCCATCAGCAACCTCCTCTTTCCATGGTTGCATGTCGTAGTAAGGCACGGCGCTTTTTAAGGATAAATACTCACTAAGTGACTGATCACCGCTCATCATGCCGGAATCAGCCAAGTACATGAAATCCTCAAAAATATTTTTAGGGAGGGATTCAGTTACAACAATATTAATTTGTCGGTTTCCAGTACCTTTAAGCTCAAAAAGTTTTTCTAATTTTCCTTGCTCTGTATCTGCAAGATATAATTGTGCTTTTGAAAATAACATTGGTGAATCAAATTTCCCTGCTTCTTTTTTTATCAGTATTTCTTGTAGGGCTGAGGAAACAGTTTCTTTACCGTCAAAGTAGTATTTTGTATGCCTATCAAATTCTTCTATATTGAAATCATCACGATAACAATTGGCTAGCTGGCGTATCACAATAATAAAATTTGTATCTTTATTATCATGCTGTGTTTCTACAAGTTTATTAGCAATGAACAATTGTGCACTATGCATGGGGAGTTTGGCTTGTCGGTACACAGGTTCAGCACTGAGATAGGCTAAATAGTGGTGGGTATCTTTTGCTAACGATAAATTATAACTATCCATTAAGTTGGATAACTCATATCTGAAACGGTGTTTAATATTATCTATTTGCTTCTGTTCTGTTGCTAAATAACCTATCCCATTATTTAACCCTAAGTTATAAGCGTGGATATTTTTAAACCCATTATGACGTAGGTGCTTTATACATTCTAGCCGTTTACTGTCTTGCGGACGGACATCCATTTCATCAAGGATCATTACTTTTTGTTTTTTAAAATCAAGGTGTTGACATAACTACATGATACAAAACTCAATTTGTTGAGGTTCCAGCGTGCTAATTGGAGTAATAATAAGTAATGGATTTCTCAATTGGTCAATTGAATTAAAAGTGGGGTCATTTAACGACAAATTACGACAGCCCATTTTTGCAATATTGTCAGCATTTATTGAAATGATGGATACCCTACAGCCATCATTTAAAGCAATGTTTGCGACTTTATTACCCAGTACTTTATCCCCACCTCCATTCATATAGGGATTAATAATCACGACATCCCGTTGTTCAAATGATCCAGTAGGGAATGCGGCTGTTTTAATCGAGGTGGATGGTGAAGTATTCACCGAAGAGATATTGGACTCAACTTTCATATTTAATACTCATTGTTGGAATTTTTCGATTTCAATGAGTTTAACTAAGTGGAATTAGGAAACTTTCATAAAGCAATGTCGTGATGTACTTTTAAAAATACATCACGACATTGAGGGGCTAAGGCCTAACGCCTAAAGTATGGCAGATAGCATAGGTGAGCTCAGAACGGTTCAATGTGTAAAAGTGGAAATCTTTTACACCTTCACGGCTAAGAATTTTAACCATGTCCATGGCAATGGATGCTCCAACAAGGTTTCGGCTTTCTGGGTCATTGTCTAACCCTTCGTACATTTTACTCATCCACGCAGGAATGCGTACGTTAGTCAGTTTGGCAAAACGCTCAAGTTGACGAAAGTTAGAGACCGGTAAGATCCCCGGTACAATTTCCACATCAATGCCAGTTGCGACACAACGGTCACGAAAACGTAAATAGCTTTCAACATCAAAGAAAAATTGAGTAATTGCACGGTTAGCACCCGCATCAATTTTCTTTTTTAAACTAATTAAATCGGCTTGAGCACTTTTGGCTTCAGGGTGGACTTCAGGGTAGGCAGCGACAGAAATATCAAAATCTGCCTCACCTTTTAGCAACTCAACCAAATCAACGGCATACATATCTGGTTTACGGCTGTTGTCAGGCAAATCACCACGCAGAGCAACAATATGACGAATACCATTATTCCAATAGTCACGGGCAATGGCTTTCAGTTCATCAGGGTTCGCATCAATACAAGTTAGGTGAGGGGCTGCAATTAAACCGGTTTTATCTTTAATATCTTTGATGATGCTGTGCGTTCTATCACGTTCACCGGAATTCGCACCATAAGTCACGGAGACAAATTTAGGTTTCAGGTTTTTGAGCCGATCGATGGATTTCCATAGCGTCTGCTCCATCTCTTCACTGCGAGGTGGGAAAAATTCAAATGAAACATTAATTTGGCCGTCTAACTCAGCTAAATTTTGATTTAGCGCTTCGCGCTGATTTGCGTGAAAAAAGCTCATACCCTGTAACCTCGCAATTTGCAGACTAACTATTTTTTGTACGTTATTATATCCATTTGTGTGTCTATACGTTTAGACGTCTAAAAGAAATTACCAGATCGGTATCAATAGTCAATACTTAAATTAAATTATGACGCTGAGGTTTTTTCAAAGGCAACAGGAAAATAATTCATGATAAAAAACGCGACTCTTTTCAGTGTCGCGCTTGAATCTATGGCTAGTCAGATTTATTCAGTGAAACAGAAGTGCTCAATCATTTGGCTAATTAATTGGCGAGTAGGCTCAATAAAGCGCATATCAATAAACTCATCAGGTTGATGTGCTTGCTCAATAGAACCAGGGCCAAGAACCAACGTTGGGCAGAGCTCTTGGATAAACGGTGCTTCAGTACAGTAATTCACGGTATCTGCTTTTTGCCCTAACAATTGCTCAATCACTGCGACCATTTTGTGGTCCGTTGGGCATTCATAGCCAGGGATCGGCGGATGCATGGATTCAACCGTCAAGCGGCCTGGCCAACGGGCACTAACCGGCTCAAGAGCTTCATTAAGTAGCTCATCTAAATCTTGCAAAGTTAGCCCAGGTAGCGGGCGAATATCCATATGTAATTCACAACAACCACAAATTCGGTTGGCTGCGTCACCACCATGAATATGACCAAAGTTCATCGTCGGGTAGGGAATGACAAATGCAGGGTTGTTAAATCGTTCTTTTAACGTATTTCGTAAGTCCATTAGGTGGGAAACAGACTCATGCATCAATTCAATTGCATTGACGCCACGTTCTGGGTCACTAGAGTGCCCCGATTGCCCAGTAATGCGGATAGCATTTGATAAATGCCCTTTGTGCGCGCGAATCGGTTGTAACGATGTTGGCTCGCCAATAATTGCAAAATCTGGTCTTAATGTTGTACTGGCTGCAAAATAACGCGCACCAGCCATCGATGTTTCTTCATCTGCTGTGGCTAATATATGCAGTGGGCGTTTGAGTTGAGTTAAATCCATATCGCGTAACGCATCAACAATAAAAGCAAAAAAGCCTTTCATATCTGCGGTTCCGAGCCCATATAACTTGCCGTCATACTCTGTCAGCTCAAATGGGTTTTTGCTCCAACGCCCATCATCAAAGGGCACGGTATCGGTATGACCGCATAGCATCAACCCACCATTTCCTTCGCCAATGGATGCAAACAAATTATATTTATCACGCGTTTCCGGTACAGGTTGAATGTTGACCGAAAAACCTAACGTCTCCAGCCATCCACCGAGAAGTTCCACCAGAGCTTTATTGCTCTGATCCAAATGAGAATCAGTCGCACTAATCGACGGAATGGCAATTAATTGACGATAAATCTCAATAAATGCAGGTAATTTAATATTCACTGTTGACAGCCTTTATCCATAATAGTATCAATATTCATGCACTTTATTTGAATAAAAATACACATTAAACTGTTTGGGTCACGAGTACAAGGTAGAAAGCATATGTTGAACACACTCATTATCGGGGCCAGTGGCTATACTGGAGCAGAATTAGCCGCTTATTTGCAACGCCATCCGGAAGTTAATCTTCAAGGGCTGATGGTTTCGGCGCAAAGTGCGGATGCAAATAAACGTTTTTCTGATTTACACCCTCAGTATAAAGGCATCATCGACCTTCCCGTTCTGCCATTAACCGATGTCGCGGAAGCAGCGAAAGGTATTGATGTTGTTTTCCTTGCCACGGCACATGAAGTGAGCCATGACATTGCACCTCAGTTTCTTGAAGCGGGCTGCGTGGTGTTCGACTTATCCGGTGCTTATCGTGTTCAAGATCCTGCGTTTTATACGCAATACTATGGCTTTGAACATACAAATACTGAATGGCTAATGCAAGCAGTTTACGGTTTAGCAGAATGGCAGGCCGATAAAATTCATCAAGCACAATTGATTGCAGTACCAGGGTGTTACCCAACGGTTTCCCAGTTAGCTCTTAAGCCATTGATTGAAGCAGATTTACTGGATGAAGCTATGTGGCCAGTCATTAATGCTACCAGTGGTGTCTCCGGAGCAGGCCGTAAAGCGTCAATGACCAACAGCTTTTGCGAAGTGAGTTTGCAACCTTATGGCCTCTTTACGCATCGCCATCAGCCAGAAATCGCGACTCACTTAGGAAGAGAGGTTATTTTTACACCACATTTGGGTAATTTCTCTCGAGGTATTCTGGCAACGATTACTTGCAAAGTAAAAACGGGTGTGACAGCAGAAAAAATCACACAAACGTTTAAAGATGCCTATCAAAATAAACCGTTAGTGCGGTTATATGAAAAAGGCGTTCCTGCATTGAAATCAGTAGTCGGTACGCCGTTTTGTGATATTGGCTATGTATTGAAAGGTGAACACCTGATTTTAGTAGGTACAGAAGATAACCTACTCAAAGGTGCAGCAGCACAAGCCGTTCAGTGCATGAATATTCGTTTTGGTTTTGCTGAAACTCAGTCTTTACTTTAAGAAGGATTAACCCCATGCAACCCTTAGTGATTAAATTGGGCGGAGTATTACTTGATAGCGTCGAGGCGCTTGAAAAATTATTTACAGCTATCCAAACCTATCGGCAAGCTCATCAACGCGAGTTGGTGATTGTGCATGGTGGTGGTTGTTTAGTTGATGAATTGATGCAAAAACTGCAATTACCCGTGGTTAAAAAGCAAGGGTTGCGTGTCACGCCAGCAGACCAAATCGATATTATTACGGGGGCATTAGCAGGCACCGCGAATAAAACATTATTGGCATGGGCAACGAAGTATCAACTTCCGGCAGTAGGTCTTTCTCTTGGTGATGGTCAAAGCGCCACGGTGACGCAACTAAACGAAGAATTAGGCCATGTCGGTAATGCTAAACCTGGTGATGCGAAATTATTGAAATTATTGTTGGGTGCGGGTTATTTACCCATTATCAGCTCTATTGGTATCACACCAGAAGGTGAGTTGATGAACGTGAATGCGGATCAAGCCGCAACGGCTATCGCCCAAGCATTAAATGCAGATCTGGTCTTATTGTCCGATGTGAGCGGTATTTTGGATGGTAAAGGCCAAAAAATTGATGAAATGACGACGCAAAAAGCGCAAAAGTTAATTGAACAGGGAATTATTACCGACGGAATGATTGTGAAGGTTAATGCAGCATTAGACGCTGCGGCAGCCTTGCAACGTTCTGTGGATATTGCAAGCTGGCGTCATGCAGAACAACTTCCCGAGCTGTTTAATGGAACCGCAATCGGAACACGGATCTTGGCATCATAAATGAGCCATGGAATAACAATATTAATTGAGCGGATAGGTACGTTATGAAAAAGGGCATTAAAAAGATTGTATTAGCATATTCAGGTGGTCTGGATACATCAGCAATTATTCCATGGCTAAAAGAAAACTATGATGGTTGCGAAGTCGTGGCCTTCGTTGCGGATGTGGGTCAAGACCGTGAAGATTTAGTGGGCGTAGAGAAAAAAGCCCTGCAATCAGGTGCATCTGAATGCTACGTAGTTGATTTACGCGAAGAGTTCATCAAAGAGTATATTTACCCTGTATTAAAAACAGGTGCATTATATGAAGGCAGCTATTTATTAGGTACGTCAATGGCTCGCCCAATTATTGCTAAAGCTCAAGTCGAAATTGCCTTAAAAGTGGGGGCAGATGCTGTTGCCCATGGCGCAACAGGTAAAGGTAATGACCAAGTGCGTTTCGAAAGCACTTATACGGCATTAGCACCACAGTTACAAGTCGTTGCACCATGGCGTGAGTGGGACTTACGTTCCCGTGAAGCGCTGCTTGATTACCTGAAAGAACGTAATATTCCAACAACAGCCAGCTTAGAAAAAATCTATAGTCGTGATGAAAACGCATGGCACATTTCTACTGAAGGTGGCGTATTAGAAAGCACATGGAATGCGGCAAACCAAGATTGTTGGGTATGGACTGTCGACCCACAAGATGCACCGGATGAAGCTGAACTGGTTACCGTTGGTGTTAAACACGGCGAAGTCGTTTCGGTGAATGGGCAAGTATTGTCCCCACTCGGTTGTTTAGAAACATTAAATACTTTAGGTGCAAAACACGGTGTGGGCCGTATCGACATCGTTGAAAACCGTTTAGTGGGTATGAAATCCCGTGGTTGTTATGAAACCCCAGGCGGCACAATTATGATGGCTGCTCTGCGTGGTATTGAACAACTGGTTCTTGACCGTGACAGCTACAAATGGCGTGAGCAACTTGGTTTAGAAATGTCATATGTGGTTTATGATGGGCGTTGGTTTGCGCCATTACGTCACTCGCTACAAGCAGCTGCTGAATCATTAGCGCAAGATGTGACAGGTGAAGTTGTTCTGAAATTATATAAAGGGCAAGTGACTGCGATTCAGAAAAAAGCGGATAAGAGCTTGTATTCAGAAGAGTTTGCCACATTCGGTGAAGATGAAGTTTATGATCACAGCCATGCAGGTGGGTTTATTCGTCTTTACTCGCTATCTTCACGTATCCGTGCGCTGAAAGAACAAAACAAAGCGAAATAAATCAAATTGTAGTCCCCCGATAGCCAAGACCGCTATCGGGGTTAAAAACTTATTTTATCAATCAGGTAGGGATTCGTTATGGCACTTTGGGGTGGACGTTTTAGTCAGCAAGCAGATCAACGGTTTAAACAGTTTAATGATTCACTGCGTTTCGATTATCGCTTGGCGCAACAAGATATTATCGGCTCAGTCGCATGGTCAAAATCACTGGTGACCGTAGGTGTATTGTCTGATAGCGAACAACAAACTTTAGAACAAGCGCTAAATGCCTTACTTAAAGAAGTACAAGATAACCCTGAAATTATCCTGCAAAGTGACGCAGAAGATATTCATAGCTGGGTTGAAGGTCAACTGATTGATAAAGTCGGTGATTTAGGTAAAAAATTACATACAGGCCGTAGCCGTAACGACCAAGTCGCAACAGATTTAAAATTGTGGTGTAAAGACCAAGTTGCATTGCTACTTGAAGCGGTAACAGAGCTACAAAAAGCACTGGTGCTGACGGCAGAAGATAATCAAGACGCCGTGATGCCCGGTTATACGCATTTACAGCGTGCCCAGCCTGTCACTTTTGCTCATTGGTGCTTAGCTTACAGTGAAATGTTAGCGCGTGATGAAAGCCGTTTAAAAGATACACTAAAACGTTTAGATGTCAGCCCATTAGGGTGCGGAGCATTGGCAGGCACGGCTTATGATATCGACCGTGAGCAGCTAGCATCATGGTTAGGTTTTGCTTCTGCAACACGTAATAGTTTGGATACAGTATCAGACAGAGATCACGTCCTTGAATTATTATCGAACGCAAGTATCGGTATGGTTCATTTATCCCGCTTTGCTGAAGATTTAATTTTCTTTAATAGTGGTGAAGCTGGTTTTGTCGAGTTATCAGACAAAGTGACATCAGGTTCATCATTAATGCCACAAAAGAAAAACCCTGATGCATTGGAATTAATCCGTGGAAAATGTGGCCGTGTCCAAGGGGCGTTAACAGGTATGATGATGACCCTTAAAGGGTTGCCGCTTGCGTATAACAAAGATATGCAAGAAGACAAAGAAGGGTTATTCGACGCATTAGATACTTGGTTAGATTGCATGCATATGGCTGCGTTAGTGCTTGATGGTATTCAAATTCGTCGTAGCCGTTGTGAAGATGCCGCGAAGCAAGGTTATGCCAATGCAACTGAGCTTGCTGATTACCTCGTTGCTAAAGGTGTTCCATTCCGCGAAGCGCATCATATCGTAGGCGAAGCGGTTGTTGCAGCGATTGGGCAAGGTAAAGCTTTAGAAGAAATGGCTCTCAGTGATTTGCAAAAATTCAGTGACACTATTCAGTTGGATGTCTATGAAATTTTATCGCTACAATCTTGTTTAGATAAGCGGTTAGCAAAAGGTGGGGTGTCTCAGAAGCAAGTGGCAAGTGCTATTGTGGAAGCAAAAAAACGATTAGAACTGTGATTAGTTGTAGAAGAAAAAATGGGGGGTAGCATGACTACCCCGATTCCCATAACGCGTTTGTTTTTAAATATATTTAATGGTTAGCATTCCGAGTTGTTTTTCTTCATTCACCCAGTTATATGAATACTCTCCTCTACCTTCATTGATTACCTTCCAGCCTTGAGTATTTGCAACATCATTCAAGTTAATTTTACTAGCAACCATATCAGATTGATTATTTAAGCAATTCAATGTGACATGTTTGTCGGTCACTTCATTAAAGCAAGGCGGAAATACGACTGCACCAGAGAAATGAATAACCCCATTTTGTTGGTCATTACTTGCATAAGCATGAATAGATGCGGTTGTAACGAACAATAATGCGCAAAGTGAACGAAGGCCAAATTTTTGAGTTTTTGTTAATAAATTTTTCATAATAGTATCCCGTCATTGATTTTTGATTAATCAACTTGCTGTATGTTTAAATTAGATTTGTGTGCTCTTAAATAAGAATAATAATAGTGAACTGATATTCCCTGGTGTTTTTGACGAGGGAATTATAAATTGAAAAACGCCATTTAGGTGTAAAATTAAAAAAGGAAATGTTTAAAAATATAAAGAAAATAAAATTACTCCCACTATGATTTAAAGTTATCCCTTTGCATTTCAATGGATAATAAAGCTGTAAATTATGATATTTTTGGAATTTTATTCCTTTACTTATGTTTATTGCTGGTTTTTTATAGTTGGATTCTCTAGTGCTTTTTTGTTGTTATCAATCTGTAATAATGCTTAGAATAAGATTTAACAAAATCAGTCTGCAATTTACATTTACTTTTATATAAAAACTTACAAACTTTAATAGAAAGTGAAAGTAAATATAACGAAATGTTTCTTTTATTTTATTGGAATATAATGAGCGACATGTGGAGTGATATGTAATAGACGTTATTCAACAATTGAAGAATATATATTATTACTGAGTCTTATAAACTCTTATTGAGAGTAAAAAAGAGCTCCTAAGAGCCCTAATAGAATCTATAGCGAGACAATTACTGATACTGCACTTTAATTAGTCCGGTTTTGTTCGAACTATCTAGCCATTTAAATTGATAGTTTCCGAGTTGATTAGAGAGTTCTATGCTTTTTGTTGTACGACTTAATCTATGAATATCAACATACTCTGTTTTCATCTTTGATTGTTCATCTAGACATCCAACACGTAAATGTGATGATGCTTCATGGGACATTAAGCAGGGAGCGTTAACAACATTACCGGTGAAGGTAATAACTCCTGAATGCTCTTTGGCTAATGAATTCGCATTAAGTGAAATAAATAATGTTATAAAGAATAACAATAAAGATTTAATCTGTGAGTTAAAACAAGACGATATCGATGCGTTCATAGTGTTTTCTCCTGTTTTAAGGGAGTGTTGAATAAAACATTAATTTTGAGCGCGTTAGTGAATGATTATTTATTGTTTTGATTTCTTTATAAAAATTACTTCTTGTTTCCTTATCTTTATAATTAATTTTTGTATAAATTAATGAATTCACAACTGCTTAAATGTGACTGAATGTATATTAAACGCTAATATTTTAATTATTTTAGTGACATTAACTGAATGTTAAGATTAAGTTAATTTTATTGGTTGTGTGATTTAATGACAAAAATAGTCTATATTTTTTGAGGAGAATGTTGGGATTTTACTTGGCAACGTTAAGATGTAACTTATTGAAAGTTTATTCTAAAAAAACACAGTTAATGATTTTATTAAGAATGTTATATTGAAACGCTAATGGTAAATGAATTTAATTATTAATTAACTATTCTCTCTTTTGAAGAGTCACGAAAAAGATACATTTTGTTTCTAAATATTACATTTTGTTTCATTATATTGCGTGTATCGTTCAAAAAATGAGGTTTCCCCCCTATTTTTCAATTTATCAATAGATAAAACAAAACAATATCGATATAGTGATTGGTATTATCTATCTTTGGTTTGACAGAGAATTCACGAAAGGAAAAGAAATATGAATATTCGAGATTTAGAGTACCTTGTCGCACTCGCCGAACATAAACACTTTAGACGTGCCGCGGATTCTTGTCATGTTAGCCAACCCACTCTTAGTGGCCAAATTCGTAAATTAGAAGAAGAACTTGGCGTGATGTTGTTAGAAAGAACTAGCCGTAAAGTTCTTTTTACTCAACAAGGTTTGTTATTGGTTGAACAAGCCCGTACTATTTTGCGTGAAATTAAAGTATTACAAGAAATGGCAGCCCTCCAAGGGGAAAGCATGTCAGGACCATTACATATTGGTTTAATTCCAACGGTTGCGCCGTATCTATTACCTCATATTATTCCGCAATTGCACCAAGCTCATCCTAAATTAGAAATCTATTTGCATGAAGCGCAAACTCAGCAATTATTAGCTCAGTTAGACAGTGGTAAATTAGATTGCGCTATTTTAGCGGAAGTAAAAGAAACAGACCCTTTCATTGTTGTTCCTTTATTTGAAGAACCGATGAAATTGGCTATTTACGAGAGTCACCCATGGCATGATCGTGATACGATTGAAATGAGTGAATTGTCAGGTGAAAAACTATTAATGTTAGAAGATGGCCACTGTTTACGTGACCAAGCAATGGGCTTTTGCTTCCAAGCAGGGGCTAAAGAAGATACACATTTCAGGGCAACAAGCTTAGAAACGTTAAGAAATATGGTGGCAGCAGGGAGTGGAATTACACTTTTACCTGATTTATCGGTGCCAAATGAGGTTTGTCGTGATGGGGTATGTTATTTAAATTGCATTGAACCTGAACCGAAACGAACCATTGTATTAGTTTATCGCCCGGGTTCACCGTTACGTGGGCGTTATGAACAATTAGCGGAGACCATCTATAACTCAATGGATAACTATTATAAAAATAGAGTTTAGGGTTAAGCTACCAATATTATTTTTTAGTTGATGATGGTTGCCAAATTTTTGGCAACCATAAATCACAGAATAATTAAAAGAGTCGATTTAAACCATTCAAAGCTGCAACACGGAAAGCTTCAGCCATCGTCGGGTAATTGAACGTCGTATTGACGAAATATTCGATAGTATTACCTTCACCTTTTTGTTCCATGATAGCTTGGCCGATATGGATAATTTCAGCCGCTCTCTCACCGAAACAGTGAATGCCTAATATCTGTAATGTTTCTCTATGGAATAATATTTTCAAACTACCGACATTCATACCTGCGATTTGTGCACGTGCTAAATGTTTAAACTGTGCTCGGCCAACTTCATAAGGCACTTTCATTGCGGTCAGTTCTTGTTCTGTTTTACCAACTGAACTAATTTCAGGAATGGTATAAATCCCTGTTGGAATATCTTCCACTAAATGCGCATTACCTAAACTACCCCCAATGGCTCGGGCTGCAATTCGGCCCTGGTCATAAGCTGCAGAGGCCAAACTTGGGTAGCCAATGACATCACCAACAGCATAAATATGTTCATTAGTGGTGCGATACGCTTTATTGACTTTAACTAAACCGCGACCATCTGCTTCGATCCCGACATTAGCCAGACCTAAGCTATCAGTGTTACCAGTTCTTCCGTTCGCATACAGTAAACAGTCCGCCTTGACTTTTTTACCCGACTTCAGGTGAACAATAACACCGTCTTCAACCCCTTCGATTTTTTCATATTCTTCATTATGGCGAATAACAACACCACTATTCCAAAAATGATACGACAAGGCATCTGACATTTCTTGGTCAAGAAAGGCCAAGAGATGATCACGGGTGTTGATTAAGTCAACTTTAACCCCTAATCCACGAAAAATAGATGCATATTCACAGCCAATAACACCTGCACCATAAATAATCACATGGCGAGGCTCATGGGTCAGGTTGAGAATAGTATCACTGTTGTAGATCCGAGAATGGTTGAAATCAACGTCAGAAGGGCAGTATGGACGAGAGCCAGTGGCTATTACGATTTTATCTGCACTTAAAACATCACAACTTCCATCCGCGTAGCGGACACTGATATGTTGTTCATCGATAAAGGTGGCTTCACCCGAAAACATTTGGCAACCATTACGTTCGTAAAATCCTTGGCGCATGCGTGTTTGTTGGCTAATTACCGTTTCAGCATGTCGCAGAATTTCAGAGAAAGAGGAGCTTAAGCTACGGGAGTTATCACTATAAAGAGGGTTTTGGTTGAATTCGATAATACGGCTAACAGCATGACGGAGGGCTTTTGAGGGAATGGTTCCCCAGTGGGTACAGCCTCCGCCGACATTATTATAACGTTCTATAACAGCAACGTTTTTTCCTTGTTTCACTAGCCCCATGGCGGCGCCTTCACCACCAGGACCGGAACCAATGACTATTGCATCAAAATGGGTAAGTTGCATGAGGTAAGACCTGCTCTAAAACAAAATGACAACAAGATGTTATCATTAGTTGGTTATTTCACCTAATTTCCTCGCCGTCTTTCAAATTGATATAGCGTTGGCGACATTTGCTTACCCTAGTCACATACTTATATATGCTTTCAGAAATTCGCTTGTTTTGCCGCCTTATCTCAATTTGAAATTCTTAGGCGAAAATATTTTAGTTCAAGAGCCTCAGAAAAATACCTAAATATAATTCATAGATTCATAAAGTAGGGATTTGCTGAAGTATTGTTTAGTGAAAGGTTGGTAGTATATCAGCGTTAAAAAACTAATTGAAAAAAGGCTAAGTTAAATTCTGAAAATGAGTAAATTGCAGCGATAGTCGCTTTTTCTCCAAAACAGTTTAATTATTTTCAGGTATGCTAGGCGAAGAGTAATACTTATTACATTGACCTTCCATGATAAGAAATTAGGATCACCGTGAGCAACACAATTGGCGTTAGAGCAAAACAAAAAGAAAAAACTCGGCGTTCACTCGTCGAAGCCGCATTTAGCCAATTAAGCGCTGAGCGGAGCTTTACTAGCCTCAGTTTACGGGAAGTTGCACGTGAAGCTGGGATTGCACCAACTTCATTTTACCGTCATTTTAAGGACGTTGATGAACTCGGGCTGACGATGGTTGACGAAAGTGGTTTGATGTTACGCCAGTTAATGCGCCAAGCAAGACAGCGTATTGCAAAAGGCGGGAGTGTGATCCGTACATCAGTCTCAACTTTTATGGAGTTTATTGGTAATAACCCTAATGCCTTTAGGTTATTATTGCGGGAGCGTTCGGGAACATCTGCGGAGTTTCGTGCAGCTGTCGCTCGGGAAATTCAACATTTTATTGCGGAATTGGCCGATTACCTTGAACTTGAAAGCCGTATGCCTCGCCATTTTACAGAAATGCAAGCCGAGGCCATGGTAACGATTGTCTTTAGCGCAGGTGCGGAAGCGCTAGACATTGATGAAGAAAAACGCAGAAATCTCGAAGAACGGCTGGTATTACAGTTAAGAATGATCGCGAAAGGCGCCTACTACTGGTACCGCCGGGAACAGGAAAAACAAAATCAAACTGACCCAGACCTTACTAAATAATAAGGAGAATCAATGACGGATCAAAAAAGTTATGAAAGAAGCACATTATTGCTAGCCTTTGTGATTGGCCTTGCAACCCATGGGACGTTTTCAACGCTGTTTAACTCGTTGGTCGACTTTTCATTTTTTCCAATTTTAACCCTAATATTGGCTGCGTATTGTTTACACCAGCGCTATTTACATCAAGCCATGCCGATGGGGTTGCCAAAATTTGTTGCTGGTAGTTTTTTTATTGGTCTATTTGGTTATGCCGCGATTTTACGCGTTCAAAACCCTGAAATAGGCTCTAACTTTATCCCAGCAACCTTTATTGTCATTATCGCATTGTGGATGTATTCAAGCTGGAAAGCACGTAAGAAAGAAAAAGCGGAGCTGGCACTTGAGCAAGAAGTCGAAAACTAAGTTTAGACGACTTTTCTACTAAATAAGACGCCGCAGTAAAATGCGGCGTTTTTGTTTTTAATAACCGAGTTTTCAGCCAACTAATAGCGGTTCAGTAATACCCCACTTTCCATATGATGGGTATAAGGGAATTGGTCGAATAAGGCTAATTTCTCTATTTTATGCGTTTTAGTCAGCTCAACTAAGTTATCGCATAGCGTTTCTGGGTTACATGAAATATATAGGATATGGTCATAACCCTGAACTAGCTTCACTGTTTCTGCATCTAAACCACTGCGAGGCGGGTCAACGAAAATGGTATTGCACTGGTAGTCTGCTAAAGAAATACCCTCTAGGCGCCTAAATTCACGAGCACCTTGCATGGCTTGGGTAAAATCCTCTGCAGACATACGAATAATTTGTACATTTTCAATATTATTGGCTTCGATATTATATTGAGCCGCAGCCACGGAAGGTTTTGCAATTTCAGTGGCTAATACGCGTTCGAAATTTTGCGCTAATGCCAATGAAAAGTTTCCATTTCCGCAGTAAAGTTCTAATAAATCCCCCGTCGAATTCTGTGTTGCCCCAATTGCCCATTCCAACATTTTGATATTGACCTGTGCATTAGGTTGCGTAAAGCTATTTTCGACTTGGCGATAAATCATATTTTTACCCATTACCGGTAATATTTCATCCACATAATCATTGTCTAACATGATTTTTGTTTTTGACGCCCGGCCAATCAACTGCACATCAAAGCCTTGTTCAACTAAAACGGCTTTTAAGGCTTTTGCCTCAGTAACCCACTCTTCACTGAGTTTTTTATGGTAAAGCAGCGAAACAATCAGCTTATTACTTAGTGTTGATAAATAGTCAATTTGAAATAATTTATGACGCAGTAATTCATTTTGCTTAATTAACGGCAATAACGCTGCCATCATGTCATTAATTAACTGACTTGCGACAGGGAACTGATCAACACGGATCCTTTCTTTAGTTTCCTTATCAAACATAATATGAAATAAATCGTCATTATCGTGCCAGACGCGAAATTCGGCGCGCATCCGGTAATGCGACTTTGGTGATGAAAAAATTTCAGGTTCAGGGGCGTTAAAAGGAGCCATCATCGCCTTTAAACGATCCGTTTTTTCTACGAGCTGTTGTTCGTAGTCTTCAGTGTGCGAGGTGTTTGGCATGTTTGGCTCCATAAAACAGTAATAAATTCGTATCAGGAGCGAAATTGTAGGGAATGCGGCGAAGATGTCCAGTTTTCATTATCCATCCATAGACACTCATAACTATTCAACTTACGATAATAAGCTGTGGTTTAGGGAACTTGGTGTAAATCCAAGACTGACGCGCAACGGTAATTAAGGTATCCCCGTCATTCTTCAAGCTACATGGGTGTTGGCATCGCTCAGCTACCCTAGTCACATACTTCAGTATGCTCCTAGGGATATCTTCGCTTGCCGCCTACATGTTACTTGAGTTATTTAGGGGATATAACAGGTCGAATTTTCATTTTATATATCGTTTTTATTTCATATATAGAAACCCAACTTGTTACTTTATAAGTCCGATACCTGCCACGCTTCCAATCGCTTCGTTGAATATCTGCGCGAATCTATATTCAACCTCGCGGAACGTTAATTGAATTGATTTTCCGAGTGTAATCATAATGAATAATAAAAAGTCGCTGCCGTTATCGGCCGCTGCGCTGGCTGTATTCTGTGCTACTTCTTCTTTGGCAAGTGCAAATAATAAAACTGACCAAGTGGTCGTGTCTGCTAACCGCTTTGAACAACCTATTTCTTCTATATTAGCGCCAGTGACGGTGGTCACTCGTGAAGATATCGATCATTGGCAATCCAATACTGTGATAGATGTATTAAGACGCCTGCCGGGAGTGGATATTGCGCAAAACGGGGGAATGGGTCAACAAAGCTCCTTATTTATACGTGGCACAGAGTCACGCCATGTTTTAGTGCTGATTGATGGTGTTCGTCTGAATCAAGCAGGTATTTCCGGTTCTTCCGATATGAGCCAAATTCCTATCTCACTGGTACAACGTATTGAATATATTCGCGGCGCCCGTTCAGCAGTTTATGGTTCTGATGCCGTTGGCGGTGTAGTGAATATTATTACGCGCCGTGATAACGATGGCACAACTTTAAATGCAGGTATTGGCTCACACAGTTATCAAAACTATAACGGTTCGACTCAGCAAAAGTTTGGTGAGAATACAACGGTAACTGCCGCTGCGGCTTATACTCATACCAAAGGGTTTGATATTGAAGCCAGAGGAAATACAGGCGGGGGCCCTCAACCCGATAAAGATGGTTTTTTGAATAAAACGTTATGGTTAGGTGTTGAGCATCAATTTTCTTCCGATCTTTCTGCTTATGCACGCGCTTATGGTTATGACAATCGTACGAGTTATGACGGTACACCAGCAGACACTCGTAAGCTATATAGCAGAACATATGAGTCTGGGTTGAAATATGCGAATGGTAATTACTCTACAAGTTTGCTTGGGAGCTATAGCCATATGAAAGATTATAACTACAACTATCATAATGGGCGGTATGGTAGCGGTTCTGTAATTGATGAATCAGACCAATATAACTTTCAATGGGGTAATAGCTATAGGTTAGAAAAAGGAAATATCAGTGCCGGAGTCGATTATCAACGTCAAAGTATCGAGCCCGGTGGTTATACGATGACAAGCAAAAAAGAAACCGTCAATAACGCAGGTATTTATCTTACAGGACAATATGCACTCATCGACTCTGTCAGTGCGGAAGGGGCAGTACGTTCAGATCACTATTCTGAATTTAACTGGCACACGACATGGCAATCAGGTTTAAGTTGGGAATTTTATGATGGATATAAGATAATCGGCTCTTATGCTACAGCGTATAAAGCCCCTAATTTAGGTCAGCTTTATACAGATAATGTTGCTTGGAACATCAAAGGAAATCCAAATTTAAAGCCAGAAGAAAGTAAACAGTGGGAAATTGGTTTAGAAGGCGAAACAGGGTTATTATTTTGGCAATTAACTGGGTATGAAAACGAGATAACTAATCTGATTGATTTCACTACGGATCCAGTGACTTATGCTAGTTCTTATAACAATATTGGCAAGGCAAAGATTAAAGGTGTCGAGTGGAATGGTGAATTACAAACAGGCCTATTTAGCCATCAACTCACGTTACAGTATCTAGACCCAAGAAATGAAAAAACAAATAAAGTGCTTAATCGTAGATCAAAACAACAAGTCAAATACCAGCTAGATTGGAATATTGCTGCGGTAGATATGGGGCTGACTTACCAATATATAGGCAGTCGCTATGATATCAATGAAACTTATCAACGCACTAAAGTTGGTGGAGTAAGCCTCTGGGATCTCACAGCTGCATATCCAATCACTTCACATCTCACAATTCGTGGTAAAATAGCTAATATGTTCGATAAAGACTATGAGACCGCGTATGGTTATCGCACCGCTGGAAGAGAATATTTCCTTACAGGAAGCTACAACTTCTGATAACACCCTATCTGTTCGCCCGACCATTCTAGTATTTGATTCTGGAGTGGGCGGGTTATCTGTTTACCGTGAAGTCAAAAAAATGATCCCGAATGCCCACTATATCTATGCATTCGACAATGAAGCCTTCCCTTATGGCGAAAAAAGTGAAGAGTTTATTATTGATAGGGTCTATCAAATCGTAAATGATATTGCTGCAAAGCATCCTTTAACTATTGTGATTATTGCGTGTAATACTGCAAGTACGGTCAGCCTCCCTAATTTGAGAGCACATTTTACGTTCCCAGTTGTTGGGGTTGTTCCAGCTATTAAACCCGCAACCAAGTTAACGCGTAATGGCGTGGTGGGTTTATTGGCGACGAAAGGCACTGTAAACCGCGAATACACCAAAGAGCTGATCGAACGGTTTGCTACAGACTGCAAAGTCATTTCATTGGGCTCTGCGGAACTCGTTCAACTCGCAGAAAGAAAACTGCATGGGGAAAGCTTACCATTAGATGAAGTCGCTCAAGCCGTCAGACCATGGATCCGCATGCCTGAACCGCCTGATACCGTTATTTTAGGTTGCACCCATTTTCCTTTATTAATAGAAGAGCTCGAAAAAGTGCTACCAGATGGAACTCGATTCATTGATTCAGGTTCTGCAATCGCCAGAAGAACTATTTGGCTCATTAATAATCAAGCTGAAATCATCAATTCAGATGAGGAAAACTTCGCATATTGCTTATTAATGGATGACAACGTAAAAGGGTTACAACCAGTTCTCGAAGCCGAAGGGTTCAAAACGCTGCAAAAACTAGCTATTTAAGTTAAATTTGATGGAAAGCTGAGCGAACGAAAAAAAATATGAAAAAAAGGG
>NZ_JAMPOT010000028.1:0-58424 GCF_028480685.1 Providencia sp. PROV174 | reverse complement strand
ATGCGCATTATAGGGAGTCAGAAAAATCTGGCAACCCCTTTTTTGCATTTTTTTATTCAACTGCTGCATTCCACAGCAAAACCCCCACTTATACCGACTTATGCACGAAGTTATCCACAACCTGAAAATAATTTTAAAATTATCGCGCATTACGCAAACGTTTGCGTTACAATTGGCTCGAAATTTCAGCATTGATTTTGTTTTTATGTTCTGAAATTGTTAGTGACTTATATATTGTTATTGAGAAAACTGGCAAATTCCGCTTTGCTTTCATCAATAGATATAATAGGTATATAAGAAAAGCTCGTTGAGTTTTTGACTGACTGATATTCGTTATTGCCTTATTTATTCAAATCCAAGGGATCTATCTCATGCAACTGCTTCGTCCTATTCGTCGTGCCCTGCTTAGTGTGTCTGATAAAACAGGGGTTGTTGAATTCGCTAAGGCGTTATCTCAACGTGGTGTTGAGCTCTTATCTACCGGCGGTACTGCAAAGTTACTCGCTGAGTCAGGACTAAACGTAACTGAAGTTTCAGATTACACAGGGTTCCCTGAAATGATGGATGGCCGAGTAAAAACATTGCACCCGAAAGTGCATGGCGGAATTTTAGGTCGTCGTGGTACGGATGATACCATTATGCAACAGCATGATATTGCACCTATTGATATGGTCGTTGTTAATCTATATCCGTTTGCCCAAACGGTGGCAAAACCAAATTGTACCCTTGAAGATGCTGTAGAGAATATTGATATCGGCGGCCCAACCATGGTGCGCTCCGCGGCTAAAAATCATAAAGACGTAGCAATTGTAGTAAATAGTAATGACTATCAAATCATTATTGATGAAATGGATAACCACGAAAACTCGCTCAATTGGTCTACGCGGTTTGACCTCGCAATTAAAGCTTTTGAACACACTGCAGCTTATGACAGCATGATTGCGAATTACTTTGGTGAATTAGTTGCCCCTTATTATGGTGATACGACCCAGCCTTCTGGCCGCTTCCCTCGCACCTTGAATTTAAATTTTATTAAGAAGCAAGATATGCGTTATGGAGAAAACAGCCATCAAGATGCCGCTTTTTATATAGAAGAAAACCCAAAAGAAGCATCTATTGCAACTGCTCAGCAAATCCAAGGTAAGGCCCTGTCTTATAACAATATCGCTGATACCGATGCGGCTCTTGAATGCGTTAAATCATTCGAAGAACCTGCTTGTGTCATTGTTAAACATGCAAACCCTTGTGGTGTCGCTATCGGTGATTCTATCCATGCTGCTTATGATAACGCATTCAAAACTGATCCAACTTCTGCTTTTGGCGGCATTATCGCTTTCAATCGTCAATTAGATAAAGAAACTGCTCAAGCCATTATCGATCGCCAGTTTGTGGAAGTCATTATTGCACCTTCTGTTGCTAAAGATGCATTACCTATTCTTGAGACTAAACAAAACGTTCGCGTACTTGAATGTGGCGAATGGAGCAAACCAGTTGCAGGCTTAGACTTTAAACGTGTGAATGGTGGTTTATTGGTACAAGACCGTGACTTAGGTATGGTTGAAAAGGAAGCGCTACGTGTAGTCACAAACCGCCAACCTACAGAGCGTGAATTAAAAGATGCCATGTTCTGCTGGAAAGTCGCGAAATTTGTGAAATCGAATGCGATTGTTTATGCCAAAAATGACATGACCGTTGGAATTGGTGCAGGGCAAATGAGCCGTGTCTACTCTGCAAAAATTGCAGGTATTAAAGCCGCTGATGAAAGTTTAGAAGTCGCTGGCTGTGCAATGGCTTCAGATGCCTTTTTCCCATTCCGCGATGGTATTGATGCCGCAGCTGCTGTTGGAGTAACCTGTGTTATCCAACCAGGTGGTTCTATCCGTGATGATGAAGTCATTGCGGCGGCAAATGAACATGGTATTGCCATGATTTTCACTAATATGCGTCATTTCCGTCACTAATTTATTAGGAGTCTAGTAATGAATATTTTGATTATTGGTGGCGGCGGCCGTGAACATGCCTTAGCTTGGAAAGCGGCACAATCCCCTTTAGCAGACAAAGTGTATGTTGCCCCGGGCAATGCAGGCACAGCATTAGAGCCAACCCTTGAAAACGTCAATATTTCGGCAACTGATATCAATGGATTGCTTCAATTCGCCAAAGATAAGCAAATTGGTTTAACTATTGTCGGCCCTGAAGCACCATTGGTTATTGGTGTAGTCGATGCATTTAAAGCTGCTGGCTTAACTATTTTTGGCCCAACCCAAGGTGCTGCACAGCTTGAGGGTTCAAAAGCATTTACCAAAGATTTTTTAGCTCGTCATCATATTCCTACTGCGGCTTATGAAAATTTTACTGAAATTGAACCTGCTTTAGCTTACTTAGATAAAGTCGGTGCGCCAATCGTGATCAAAGCAGATGGGCTGGCAGCAGGTAAAGGGGTTATTGTTGCAATGACTCTGCAAGAAGCGAAAGAAGCTGTTCATGACATGTTAGCAGGGAATGCCTTTGGTGATGCAGGCCACCGTATCGTGATCGAAGAGTTTCTTGATGGTGAAGAAGCGAGTTTCATCGTTATGGTAGATGGTGAAAATGTCATCCCAATGGCGACTAGCCAAGATCACAAACGTGTTGGGGATGGTGATACCGGCCTAAATACAGGTGGAATGGGCGCTTACTCCCCAGCTCCTGTTGTGACAGATGAAATACACCAGCGCGTGATGGAACAAGTCATTTACCCTACAGTTAAAGGTATGGACCAAGAAGGAAACCGCTATCAAGGCTTCTTATATGCAGGTTTGATGATTGATAAAGCAGGTAACCCAAAAGTTATCGAGTTCAACTGCCGTTTTGGCGATCCTGAAACTCAACCTATTATGATGCGCTTACAGTCGGATTTAGTTGCTCTGTGCCTAGCGGGTGCGAAAGGTGAGTTAGCGGGTAAAGATTCATTATGGGATGAGCGCCCTGCTTTAGGGGTAGTAATTGCTGCAGGTGGTTACCCAGGTGATTACCACAATGGCGATGTAATTTCAGGTTTACCAACCACTGAATCCACGGATAGTAAAGTTTTCCATGCTGGTACTCGCATGAAAGATGGAGAAGTCGTGACTGCTGGTGGTCGCGTCCTATGCGTAACGGCATTGGGTAATGATATTGCTAAAGCACAAACCAAAGCTTATGAAGTCGCCAAAACCATTCACTGGAATGATAGCTTCTACCGCAACGACATCGGCTACCGCGCTATCGCTCGTATAAAATAAGACAAAGTACTAAACCATTCCCTGAGCTGATAAGAGGAAACTTTTATCAGCTTTTTTATTTTCTATTTTTTGAACTTGTTTTTGCCTTTGACCATTCACACAGACAATGGCTCTAAGTATTTCGAATCACAGCAAAGCTGCAAGAGAGAGAATCTCTAGGAACATACATAAGTATGTAACTAGAGTGAGCGAACGTAGCAATATAGCTGAGGCTCGAAAGACGACGAGCGATTATTTATAAGCTATCTTTAGAAGGTTGCCAGCGGCAAAAATCGGTATCAGCTACCATCAAAAGCTGGTTTCCCTCTGAAGACTCCAACCACGCTAAATTTAGCTGGGAATGCCACACTTTTGCACGGTTTTGCAACCAATTTTCAGCATAGGGTTCGAAAGCCACTTCACGCACATCACCTTCACATGTGGTCACTTTTCCTTGTTGCCAGCGACCTTGATAGAGTTTGACGCCGCCGACAATCAGTGCGGTGTTTGTCTCAAGTACGCGTTCCGCTTCAAAGCGCCAACGCGTGATTTCATCAGCCGAAAGTGATGTTTTATGGCCATCTTGAGCACGCTGCATAAAAATAACGTCATTATTTTTATCGAAGCGTAATTGTTCGGTGATATCGCCATTTTTTTGATTCAAGATTTGGCTACGAATTTGCCAGAGGTTACCAGAGCGATACTCGAAGAAATTAACGGAAGTGTCTGTACCTTTATAGGGGCTATAAACCACCATTAAGACCAGAGGTTGGCTTTTTGCATTATTTAGCCGCCACATACGAATGACGCCATCATCGGCAATAAAACCACTTGCACTAAACTCAGGGAGCTTTGGTGCATTAGAAGAACAGGCGCTTAGCATTGAGATAGTTCCCAACACCAGCAACCCTTTTTGAATAAACAAAAGGGGTAGTTTTTTACCCCCTCTGGTGATTCGGCTGTACAATGTTCTTATTTTACAGCTTCTTTCAGTGCTTTACCGGCAGAGAAAGCAGGTACAGTTGTAGCAGGAATCTGGATTTCTGCTTTAGTTTGTGGGTTACGACCAGTACGCGCAGCACGATGGCTAACTTTAAAAGTACCGAAACCGACCAGTTGGACTTGTTCGCCTTTTTTCAGCGTTTCAGAAATAGCATTCAGAGTAGATTCTAATGCCGCTTTTGCCTGAACTTTGGTCAGGTCCGCTGATTCTGCGATAGCATCAACTAATTCAGTCTTGTTCATAAATTATCCTTACACAGTGTGTTTATCGTTTGCAAAGCATCGAGTGCGTCGGATATGCCAAATTGACAGCCCCTGATACACGCCCCCGATAGCCACTTCTTCTCGCCCCTAAATGTAGACCAGAGTAGGGGCAAATGTGAAGTCTTAGTACTCAGCATTACTGCGTCAAGTCACGTTTTCGATAATGAAAATGCGAAAATCAGCTTAAAGTAATACCTATATTGCTCACCCCCGCTTCGCGGAGGTCAGATTTTAATCCTTTAATTAACTCTAAGTCGCGCTCTTCACAAGCTGCCAGTAAGCGGAAAATGTCCCACTGGATATCCCATTCTTCTTCAACGGCCGGGATTTCTTTGAGTTCTTCTTCTGTCATTTCCCGCCCTGCTTGAGTCATTTCGAGCATGGCAACTGTACGAATGGATGCTTCGCTAACCAATATTGCGTGTTCGAGGGTTTCACCGCTCAATTTCGAATGAATAATTTCACCTAATGCAATACAGGCATCAATAGCTGGATACACACCATACATATCGAAATCATCTGCTGATGGGATAATTTCTTCTAATTTTTCTAACTGATTATCGAAATTGACTTTGCTATCTTTAATGACCAAAGTTTCCCAAACTAAATCAAGGATGGAACGATAAACTTTTGCATCGGCAAATTCAGTTTGCTGACAAAACATTTGAAAGTTCGGATACATTCTTTCACATAGGCTCGCCATGAAAGTAGTATGTTGCCAGCTTTCTAATTTTTCCAACCTCAAATGAATGGGATTTCTTAACATAATTTCTGACTCATCAATCTTAATACTTCGCAGTTTACCTGAAAATCTGTCAATGCCACATATTTTGCTGATAATTAGCTGATTTTCTCATTCATTCGCTTAAAAAACGTTCGATTTGATGCAATTCCGTCAGCAAAACGCGTCGGTTCTGGCAACCGATAGCCTCTTAGACACTGCTTAACCCACGCTAGGGAAGACGAAAAACCTACTTTATGGCCCGGCGAAACATATAATGGTTTGCAGCGTTTTTTACTCCGCAACACCCAACCGAGTTGATTTTCACCTGCCATTAACGGCTGAACACTTTCAGGCTCTTCACTTAACTCAACCGCATCACCACATAGACGGCTTTTTGCAACACCAATTGTGGCTATATTCGCTTGTAACCCAAAATGGCAGGCAACACCAAACCGCCGTGGATGTGCAATTCCTTGTCCATCCACAAGCACTAATTCAGGTTTGTTTTGTATTTTTCCCCACGCTGCCATTAACCCTGGGACTTCACGAAAAGAAAGTAACCCCGGTATATAAGGCAATTGCGTCGGTATTCGAGCTATTTGATACTCAACAAGTTCTAACTGTGGCCAAGATAGTACAGCTACCACTGCACGTGTAATAGCGCCTTGCTGTTCAAAGCCTACATCGGCTCCACCAATCAGTTTGAGTGGTGCAAATTCATCCTGCAAAATGATTTTTGAAGCTTGGCTAGTCTGTTCTTTTCGTAATCGTTGAGTATCTAAAACCATCATGCGTCCATTGCTTATGAGATTTAATTATTCTTAATCATAGATGATAATGGTGTACTTACAAGATTCTATAAATACACCACAAATCAAGAACATCAATAAACAATAATTATTGATGATATTGGCGGGATAAACGGTGAACTGCATCGACAAATGCACCTGCATGCTCAGGTGGAACATCCTGATGGATACCATGACCTAAATTAAATACGTGCCCTTCACCTTGGCCGAAGCCTGATAGAATATTTTGCACTTCTTCTTCAATACGAGCCGGTGGCGCATATAACATGGATGGATCCATATTGCCTTGTAAAGCAACTTTATCACCGACACGACGACGAGCATCTGCAATTTCAGTCGTCCAATCAAGGCCTAATGCATCGCAACCCGTTGCGGCCATTTCCTCTAACCACTGGCCGCCACCTTTAGTGAATAAGGTGACAGGAACACGGCGGCCGTCATTTTCACGAATTAAGCCATCAATAATTTTATGCATATAATTCAATGAAAACTGTAAATAATCACGCTTAGTTAAGACCCCACCCCATGTGTCAAAAATCATCACGGACTGTGCACCTGCTCGGATTTGAGCATTCAAGTATAAAATGACACTGTCTGCCAGTTTATCCAATAACAAATGCAATGTGTTCGGGTCTTCGTACATCATCTTTTTGATTTTAGTGAATGCTTTGCTACTACCGCCTTCCACCATATAAGTCGCCAGTGTCCACGGGCTACCAGAGAAACCAATTAGTGGCACATTACCTTCAAGAGCTTTACGAATAGCTCGCACCGCATCCATCACATAACCTAATTCCATTTCAGGATCAGGAATAGGGATATTTTTTACATCTGCCGCGCTCATAATCGGTTTATGAAAACGTGGGCCTTCACCCGTTTCGAAATATAACCCAAGCCCCATTGCATCAGGGATAGTCAGAATATCAGAAAATAAAATTGCAGCGTCTAATGGAAAACGACGTAATGGCTGTAATGTCACTTCACAAGCCAATTCGGTGTTTTTGCACAGAGCAATAAAATCACCAGCTTCAGCGCGTGTTGCTTTATATTCAGGCAGGTAACGCCCTGCTTGACGCATCATCCATACAGGGGTCACATCTACAGGCTGACGTAGCAAAGCACGTAGATAGCGGTCATTTTTTAACTCAGTCATTATTTACTCCATTATTATAAGTGGCCGCCGCAAATGGCTAGAGCGAAGTTCATTATTGTATCATGTTAATGGTAACAATATCAGCGCTGTGCTATTTGCCCGTTTCATATTCACTCTGACGACACAATGCGACCGTATCTTCAATCAAACGTCTAGCGATTGTGTCTGCCGGTGGGATCAACGGTAATTCATTGTAATGATACCAATTTGCGCTCACCAGTTCCTTAGGGTCTACTTTAATATCGCCACTCTCATAATCCGCGAGAAAGCCCATCATTAAGGAATGAGGAAAAGGCCATGGTTGTGAAGATACGTAACGAATATTTTTCACTTTTATATGGCTTTCTTCCATGACTTCGCGCATAACAGCTTCTTCTAATGTTTCACCAACTTCAACAAAACCCGCAAGTACAGTAAATAATGGATTTTGCGAATGGCGCCGATGCTGAGCCAATAGAATATGGTCATCACGGCGGATTCCCACAATAATACAAGGGGCTATCTGCGGGTAATAACGCTCATGACAATGGTCACACAAACACGCCCATTCTGTTTCACTATGGCGCATTGCCGTACCACAATAGCCGCAATAACGATGAGAGCGATAGAATTCTGCCAATTGCACGCCTCGCCCAGCAAGACGAAATAAACCTTCATCTTGCGCAGCAACGATACGAGGAGATGCCATATCTGATGGCATTTTTTCGGCGATCAACCAGACGATTTCCCCTTGCCACTCACCGATTGGCGTTGCTGTTTTTCCTTCTAATAAATAGTCCTTTGCCATACCTCGTGGAATGTCTCCATGAGGTAGCCACAAACGCCCGGAAAAACAGATGAACCACCAACCACTTTCTGTTCCTGATAATTTTAACTTATTCATTTTTCACATCTTTTGTTAGCTTTCATTGTCGATAATGAGCAATCTATTAATGACACAATACACTTCTTTGACACAATATCATTCAAACGTTTGTTTCATTATTTTTCTTTGTCAATTTTGACACTTTTTAGACGTTCCATTCCATAAAATGTCTAAAAACTGTCATAAAAGGATCAACTAACTGTCACTTCTTAAAATTAGGATGCTAAGTAACCAATACGGTTCACCGTTCTGTAAAAGTGAGAAAATAATGAAAACTATCGTTCCTGCGATTTTACTATCATTGACCGCATCCAGTGTGACATTAGCTGCTGATACTAATTTAGCAGAGTTAATCGATGCAGCGAAAAAAGAAGGGCAAGTTTACAGCGTTGGAATGCCTGACACTTGGGCTAACTGGAAAGGAACTTGGCAAGACTTAGAGACACAATATGGGTTGAAGCATCAAGATACTGATATGAGCTCCGCTCAAGAAATTGCCAAATTTGCCGCAGAAAAAAATAATGCGACGGCAGATATTGGTGATGTCGGTGCTTCTTTTGGGCCTGTTGCCGTGCAAAAGGGAGTGACTCAACCTTATAAACCAACAACGTGGTCACAAATTCCTGATTGGGCAAAAGACAAAGACGGTCATTGGGCTTTAGCCTATACGGGGTCTATTGCTTTCATGATTAATAATGACTTAGTGAAAGATGCACCGAAAAGCTGGGATGATTTACTAAAAGGGAAATATAAAGTCACCGTTGGGGATGTTGGTATCGCTGCACAAGCCAACAATGCTGTACTAGCCGCCGCATTTGCCCGTGGTGGTGATGAAAATAACCTAAAACCTGCCATTGAGTTTTTTGCTGAACTCGCCAAACAAAAACGCCTATCCGTTAATGATCCAACTGTCGCAAATATCGAAAAAGGTGAAGTCGAAGTTGGCATCTTATGGGACTTCAACGCACTGAATTACCGTGATCAGATCAACCGTGATCGCTTTACGGTTGTGATCCCATCTGACGGTTCTGTCATTTCAGGTTACACCACTATCATCAATAAATTTGCCAAAAACCCAAATGCGGCAAAATTAGCTCGTGAATTCATTTTCAGTGACAAAGGCCAATTAAACCTTGCAGAAGGCTACGCTCGCCCAATTCGCGCGCAGTATTTAACCTTACCTGATGATATTAAAGCCAAATTACTGCCCGAAGAACAATATAAAAATGTTCAACCTATTAAGAATGCAGAAGGTTGGGAAAAATCGTCTCGTAATCTCCCTAAAATGTGGCAACAGCAAGTTTTGATCCACCAGCAGTAATTTAATGTATTGATTTTAGGAAAAAATTGATGTCTGAGAAAGTCATACTGGTTGTCCTAGACGGTTTAAGTTATTCAGTAGCCCATCATTGTATGGGCTATCTCAACGGTTTAATCAAAGCTGACAGTGCAACACTTTACCGATTAGAGTGCGAGCTTCCTTCGATGTCTCGCCCTCTATATGAATGCATACTAACGGGAGTTCCCCCTATCAAAAGCGGTATTGTGCATAACCAAATTGTCCGGTTATCCCATTTTGATAGCATATTCTCTCTTGCTCGCCTTGCAGGTAAAACAACTGCCGCCGCTGCTTATTATTGGGTGAGTGAACTGTATAACCGAGCACCTTTCGTAGCAACAAGAGACCGTTTTACCCATGATGAGTCGCTAACCATCCAACATGGCTGCTTTTATCAAGCAGATCATTACCCTGATGACCATTTATTTGTTGATGCGGAATATTTACGTAGTCAATTTGATCCTGATTTCTTATTGATTCATCCTATGAATATAGATGATACAGGGCACAAGTTTGGCTTTGATTCCCCACAATACCGTAATGCAGCACGCCATGCAGATATTATCCTGTCGAATTATATTCCTACATGGGTTGAGCAAGGTTATCAAATTCTGATCACTAGTGATCATGGTATGAATAATGATCGCAGCCACGGAGGAACACTCCCCGAAGAGTGTTTAGTCCCATTGTTTGTTGTCGGTTCACAATTTTCTCATCAACCCTACAATATTGAGCAAACTGAGATTTGTGGAACCATTTGTCGTTTACTTGGTGCCAACTCTCTCGACAAACCGGTTTGTGATGCGCTATTACGAGGAGATTTGTAATGGCTGACATTCCTGCCCCCTGTGAACAGACATACCAACAACAGGGAAAAATTGCCATGTTAAAAAAACGCTTTGCTCGTTTTCATTGGCGCGCGGCACTGTTACTGTTGCCATTCTTCGTGCTGTTTAGTCTATTCCAAATCGCCCCAATGATTTGGGTGCTCATTAATAGCTTTATCTACGAAGAAGCATGGTCATTAGGTAACTACCTAGAGGTATTCAATAATGATTTTTACTTGCAAGCGTTTGAAAATACCTTATGGCTTTCCGTTATTTGCAGTGTAATTGGCTTATTCATTTCCAGTATCACGGCATTTTCCATTTATAAAATGCAAGGGAAAATTCGCCGGATAATGATCTCCTTCACCACCATGGCCAGTAATTTCAGCGGGGTTCCCCTTGCTTTCGCGTTCATTATTATTTTGGGTTTCAATGGCGCAATTACTTTACAACTCAAGTCATGGGGAATTATTGAAGATTTTAATATATACAGCGCCAGCGGGTTAATGCTGTTGTATGTGTATTTTCAGATCCCATTAGGTGTTTTGTTGCTCTACCCCGCCTTTGATGCACTAAAACCGGAGTGGGAAGATGCAGCGAAAACGATGGGAGCAAGTAAGCTAACCTATTGGTTAAAAGTCGCAATTCCAGTGCTTTCTCCTGCTTTACTTGGCACTTTTATTATCCTAATTGCTAATGCCATGGGCGCATACGCCAGTACTTATGCCTTAACGAGTGGTAATTACAACCTTGTGACTATTCGAATTGCCAGTTTAGTTTCCGGTGATCTGTTTCTCGAACCGAATATGGCTGCTGCGTTATCAATGCTACTTATCGCTATCTTAGCTTTTATTACTGCTATCCATCATTGGCTAATCAAGCGGAGCTACCATGCAAAATAATAATGTGATTAGCCCAGTGATAACCAATAACAATAAACCCTCTGGATTATGGCTCCATAAGTTAGTACTAATCAGTGTTGCTAGCCTATTAGCGCTACCTATTATTGCCACATTTTTGTATTCCATCGCCAGCTCTTGGGGAGCCACTGTGCTACCCGATGCCTTGTCCATCAAATGGTATCTACAACTGTGGCAAGACCCGCGTTTTCTCATGGCATTTGGTCGTTCATTAATAATTTGCTTTGGTACGTTGCTGGTTAGCACATTAATTATTTTGCCGATGACATTTGCGGTATTTTATCGCTTCCCTAAATTCAAAGGGGTGATGGATTTACTGATTATTTTACCCTTTGCGATTCCGCCTGTCGTCTCATCGGTGGGCTTGCTGCAAATATTTGCCGATGAACCATTCATGTTAGTTGGCACGCCTTGGATCCTGATTGGTACTTATTTCACCATCACATTACCTTTTATGTATCGTGCTCTTGCGAATAGCTTTCAAGGCATTAATTTGCATGACTTAATGGATGCTGCACATTTACTCGGCGCCAGTACTTTCCAAGCTTTTATGATGATTGTGTTACCAAATATTCGCAAAGGTATGTTGGTCTCATTATTAATTTCATTTTCATTTTTAATGGGTGAGTTTGTATTTGCCAATATCCTTGTGGGAACACGTTATGAAACCTTGCAAATCTATCTTTTCAATATGCGACAAACCAGCGGACATTTCACTTCTGCTCTGGTGATGTCATATTTTCTGTTTACCTTATTGCTGACATGGTTAGCAATGCGATTAAATCGTTCAGGAGATGAATGATGAGTTATGTTATTGCGGAAAACTTAGCTAAATCTTTTGGCACTAATCAGGTATTTTCTGATATTCAATTTACTATAAAAAAAGGCGAATTTATTACCCTACTGGGCCCAAGTGGTTGCGGAAAATCGACTTTATTACGCTGTATCGCAGGGCTTGAACAACTTAATGATGGTGAACTTTATATTAATTGCCAGAATGTAACCCACCAAGCTGCGCAGCAACGCGGGGTGGGTATGGTGTTCCAAAGTTATGCGTTATTTCCCAATATGACGGTAGTTGACAATATCGCGTTTGGTTTAAAAATGCGTAAAATTGATAGCCAAGCAAGGTCTAAAGCAGTCGCTGAAGTGATCGAATTAGTTGAGTTACAAGGAAAAGAACAACAATTTCCGCATCAGCTATCAGGCGGGCAGCGCCAACGTGTTGCGCTAGCAAGGGCATTAGTCATGAAACCGCAAATTTTGTTACTTGATGAGCCACTTTCTGCTCTTGATGCTCGCATTCGCAAGCACTTACGCCAGCAAATTCGCCAGATTCAACGCGAATTAGGTTTAACGACAATTTTTGTTACTCATGATCAAGATGAAGCGATGATTATGTCTGACCGTATTTTTCTGATGAATAAAGGCCAGATAGTACAAAGTGGCACGGCAGAGAATATTTATACCCAACCGGCAACAGAATTTGTCGCTCGATTTATGGGGCATTACAACCTTGTTGACTCCGAAAAAGCCAATACGATGTTAGGCCTTAATTTACAAGGTACACTTGCTATCCGCCCTGAGTCTATATATGTCAAAGAAGCGGGTCGCCAATATGGTAACCATATTTCTCACCCTGTTGATGCCGTGATATTGGATCACCAATTGCTCGGCAATATTATTCGTTATAGTGTGAATACCCCTGCAGGTGATATGACAGTGGATTTACTTAACCGCTCATCCGAGCGTTTATTTGAACCGGGCACTCGCCTTGAACTTATGTTTAATAAAAATGAAATTCGCACACTTAGTTAATAAGTAGATAGGAATATAATGCAAAACCAACTGGCCATTTTTGACTTAGATGATACGTTAATTCAAGGTGATAGCAGCGTATTGTGGACACAATATCTGTGGGACAGGCAAATTATCAACGACCCACAGTTTGTAGAGGCGGATAAAGCCATGATGGCGCAATATAATGCAGGCACATTAGATATGCCGACTTACTTACGTTTTAACCTGCAAACTCTCGCCAATGTAAAAACTGAGCAAGTGGATATCTGGCTAAATGATTTTGTGCAAAGCATGATTCTGCCAAGGATCTACCCTGAAGCGATTAGAACGATCGCAAATTATCGAGCTAAAGGGATCCCAATTATTGTGATCTCCGCAACTGTTTCGTTTATTGTCAAAAAGATCGCAGATCAACTCAATGCCGACGTCGCTATGGGCATCGATATTAAGCAACAAGATGGTTGCTACACCACAGAGATAGACGGTATCCCAACCTTTAAAGAAGGTAAAGTCAAACGTCTATTAGCTTGGATCCGCCACCAGCCAATCACTGACGCCTACGTGTATTTCTACTCCGACTCTGCCAACGATCTTCCGATGTGCCAATTCGCTGACGAAACCTTTATCATCAACGGCGACCCTCGTCTCCTCCAAGCCGCCAAAGAAAATCACTGGCCGCAATATCAGTGGAATTTATAAACCTTATTTTTATCTCACCTTGATTTCAATTTGTTAGAAGAAGGCAGCAAACGAGGATATCTCAAGGAGCATATATAAGTATGTGACTTGAGGAACCTAGCGCAGCCAACGCACTTATCGCTTGAAGAATGACGAGAAAATAATCTTATTCCGCTCTAATTTCTTCTTTCCTCTAAATAATTCAAGTGAGAAGAAGGCGGCAAACGAGGATATCTCAAGGAGCATACATAAGTATGTGACTTGGGGAGCCGAGCGCAGCCAACGCACTTATCGCTTGAAGAATGACGAGGAAAGCTTATACTGAAATCTCTTGTCGGAGTGCCTAGCATGCATAGCATCAGGCTGAGACCGTTAATTCGGGATCCGCGGAACCTGATCGGGTTAATACCCGCGAAGGGAACAAGAGTAATCACTCAGCGTTAGTTTGCCACCTCAGATTTGGTGAAAAATTAACCGCAATGTCTTTTTATTACTCCTCCGAACTCCTGACAAGCAACTTTCTTTCGATAAACCCGCTACACACTAAGCTGTGATAGCCGTGACAATGTCAGGAAATTGCTATGTCCAATAATACAGAACAAAATATCATCCCTACAGCTGATTTATCGCCACAAGCTGCACCCGCTCGCACTCGTAAAGCCCAACGCGACGCTGCTGAAAACTTTATCAATACTGTTTCTGGCGTTTCCTTTCCCAATTCTGAACGAATTTATCTTCAAGGTTCAAGAGACGATATCCAAGTCCCAATGCGAGAAATTCAGCTTTCGCAAACCCTTATTGGTGGCGACAAAGACAACCCGCAATTTGAAGACAACGAACCCGTTCCTATCTACGACACTTCAGGCCCTTACGGCGACCCAACATCAGAACTCAACGTTCACAAAGGCTTGAAAAAAATTCGCGCGCCATGGATAAACGAGCGCTCAGACACCACTAAAGTAGAAAATCTCAGCTCTGACTTCACACAACAACGCCTTGCTGATGCAGGCCTTGACCATCTACGCTTTAACAACCGTCCCCACCCGTTAAAAGCCCAAACTAACAAGTGTGTTACCCAATTACATTACGCACGCAAAGGTATCATTACCCCTGAAATGGAGTTTATTGCAATCCGCGAAAATATGGGACGTGAACGTATTCGTGGCGAAGTTTTATTGCAACAACATCCAGGCCAAGGCTTTGGCGCAAATTTGCCAGAGAATATTACCCCTGAATTTGTTCGCCAAGAAGTGGCGGCGGGTCGCGCTATTATCCCAGCCAATATCAACCATCCCGAATCAGAACCAATGATTATTGGTCGTAATTTCTTGGTTAAGGTTAATGCCAATATTGGTAATTCATCAGTCACCTCATCCATTGAAGAAGAAGTAGAGAAACTGATTTGGTCAACACGTTGGGGGGCGGATACCGTCATGGATTTATCCACCGGCCGTTATATCCACGAAACCCGCGAATGGATTTTACGTAATAGCCCAGTGCCTATTGGTACAGTTCCGATTTACCAAGCTCTCGAAAAAGTGAACGGCGTCGCCGAAAATCTCACGTGGGAAATGTTCCGTGACACATTATTAGAGCAAGCAGAACAAGGTGTCGACTACTTCACTATCCATGCCGGCGTATTGCTACGCTATGTGCCAATGACAGCTAAACGCCTAACAGGGATCGTCTCTCGCGGTGGCTCTATCATGGCAAAATGGTGCTTGTCTCATCACCAAGAAAACTTCCTGTACGAAAACTTCCGCGAAATCTGTGAGATTTGTGCCACTTACGACGTTTCCTTGTCATTAGGTGATGGCTTGCGTCCGGGTTCCATCCAAGACGCCAACGACCAAGCTCAATTTGCCGAGCTCCATACCCTTGGTGAGCTCACAAAAATTGCGTGGGAATATGATGTCCAAGTCATGATTGAAGGCCCCGGCCACGTACCAATGCAAATGATCCGCCGTAATATGACGGAAGAATTGGAACATTGCCACGAAGCCCCATTCTATACTTTAGGCCCACTAACAACCGATATTGCTCCGGGTTACGACCACTTTACCTCTGGTATTGGTGCCGCCATGATCGGCTGGTTTGGCTGTGCAATGTTGTGCTATGTAACACCAAAAGAGCATTTAGGCTTACCAAACAAAGAAGATGTTAAACAAGGGCTAATCACCTATAAGATTGCAGCCCACGCCGCTGACCTTGCTAAAGGCCACCCGGGTGCACAGATCCGTGATAACGCCATGTCCAAAGCCCGTTTTGAATTCCGCTGGGAAGACCAATTTAACTTGGCGTTAGACCCTGAAACTGCTCGCAAATATCACGATGAAACCTTACCACAAGCTTCTGGGAAAATTGCCCATTTCTGCTCTATGTGTGGGCCTAAATTCTGTTCAATGAAGATATCCCAAGAAGTTCGTGACTACGCAGCCCAAAAAGAGGCAAATGAAAAAGAAGCGGGTATGGAACAGATGTCTGAAGCCTTCCGTGCCCATGGCAGCGAACTCTATCACGGTGCTGAAATTGTGAATGCAGAGGTGGATGAAAATGCCAAAATTGCCTAACGCTATAGCTATCCCAAATAGCCCTTTTCCTGAGACTGAACAACGCCTTGGGCTTTACCCCGTTGTGGATTCCGTTGAATGGATTGAACGTTTGCTTAATGCTGGTGTTTCCACAATTCAATTGCGTATCAAAGACAAATCTGACGCAGATGTTCGTGATGAGATTCAACAAGCTATTGCGCTCGGGGAAAAACATAACGCACGCTTATTCATTAATGATTACTGGCGGTTAGCGGTCGAGTTTGGTGCTTATGGCGTACATTTAGGCCAAGAAGATTTGGAAACTACCGATTTATTAGCAATCCACCAAGCGGGCTTACGGTTAGGAATATCAACGCACGATGAGCATGAATTGGCTATCGCAAAATCGGTTCGCCCTTCCTACATTGCCATGGGGCATATCTTTCCAACACAAACGAAAGAGATGCCTTCTTCGCCTCAGGGTTTAGAAACACTTAAAGCCATGGTGGAAGCAACGCCTGACTACCCAACTGTAGCCATTGGTGGGATTTCCATTGATAAAGTGCCTGACGTGCTAGCAACTGGAGTGGGTAGTGTCGCGCTAGTCAGTGCGATTACTAAAGCCGATGATTGGCGCGCCGCAACAGAAACTTTGCTGAATTTAATTGAGCGGGATCACGCCAATTAGTCGATTTTTAATCACAAAATTAGCCCTAGTTTATCGTCATAAAAACAGGGCTAATGATGATTTAAGGAATTCAATCATGTTAAGTGACCAAGAATTCATGCGTTACAGCCGCCAGCTATTACTTGAAGACATCAGTCCTGATGGGCAACAAAAACTGAAAAATAGCAAAGTTCTCATTGTCGGCTTAGGGGGCTTAGGCTCTCCTGCATCCCTTTATTTAACGGGTGCTGGTGTCGGCGAATTGTGGCTAGCTGACCACGATGACTTGCACGTTTCTAACTTACAACGGCAGGTACTTTACGATACCGATGATATTGGCCAGTCAAAAGCCCAGCTTGCCGCAGATAGGCTACATCAACTCAATCCGTTGGTCAGAACCCATGTTGTCGCACAAAAATTGGATGTTGAGACGTTAATTCCTTTAGCTGAACAAGTCGATTTAGTGCTTGATTGCTGCGATAACATGGCTACTCGCCATGCAGTTAATGCTGCCTGTGTCATGACTAATACAACCTTAGTTAGTGGCAGTGCGGTTGGGTTTGGTGGCCAATTAATGGTACTTGAGCCGCCATTTAGTACCGGTTGCTATGCCTGTTTATACCCAGACCAAGATGAACCTGAACGCAACTGCCGCACAGCTGGGGTATTAGGGCCAGTGGTTGGGGTTATCGGCACGTTGCAAGCACTGGAAGCCATTAAATTACTTGTCGGCCTTCCCTCTTCACTGAGCGGCAAATTGCGTTTATTCGATGGAAAACAACAACAATGGAATACATTGCAATTAACGCCGTCATTGCAATGTCCAATCTGTCGGGAAGAAACATGCATATCATAATTAATGACCAACCTATGGAATTCGATGCCCCACTGACGGTTAATCAATTATTTTCCACTCTCGATCGCCCAATGGTGGGAACTGCACTTGCTATCAATCAAGTGATCATTCCGAAGAGTCAGTGGAATTCATATCTCATTAATGACCAAGATAATATCTTGTTGTTTCAAGCTATCGCTGGGGGCTAATGATGTTAAAAATCGCAGATTTTACTTTTCACTCACGCCTGTTTACTGGAACAGGTAAATTTGCCAGTGCCAACCTCATGCAAGACGCCATTGCGGCATCCGGCAGTCAATTGGTGACAATGGCAATGAAACGTATTGATTTACGAGGGCAAGATGATGGCATTCTACAACCTCTGCAAGAACTGGGTGTGAAACTATTACCGAATACCTCTGGTGCGAAAAATGCCCAAGAGGCGGTGTTTGCCGCGCGCCTAGCTCGAGAAGCCCTCGGTACCAATTGGGTCAAACTCGAAATTCATCCGGATATGCGTTATTTACTACCGGATCCCATCGAGACATTACTCGCCGCAGAGCAGCTCGTTAAAGAGGGATTTGTTGTATTACCTTATTGCAGCGCAGACCCGGTGTTATGCCGTCGTTTAGAAGAAGTTGGCTGTGCCGCTGTGATGCCATTAGGCGCACCGATTGGCACAAACAAAGGCTTAGCAACTAAAGAAATGCTCCGTATCATTATTGAGCAAGCTTCTGTGCCTGTCGTTGTAGATGCCGGGATTGGTGCACCAAGCCACGCCGCAGAAGCTATCGAGATAGGGGCTGATGCCGTCTTAGTCAACACCGCAATCGCTGTAGCGAAACAACCTGTACTCATGGCAAAAGCGTTTAAACTCGCGGTCGAAGCGGCTGAGTTAGCTTATCAAAGTGGTTTAGCTGCACCGAAGCAACAGGCGCAAGCGTCCAGCCCATTGACCAGTTTCTTAGGGGCCTTATCATGATCCCAAGTTTCCAAGAACGCTTACAAGCACTGGATTGGGACGATACGACACTGCGGATAAACAGTAAAACACCTGCCGATGTAGAACATGCTTTGGCGGTGGATATACTCACACTCGATGATTTTATGGCGCTGCTTTCCCCTGCTGCCCGTCCCTATATTGAGCTGATAGCACAAAAAGCTCAGAAACTCACCCGACAACGCTTTGGCCATGCCGTTGGGTTTTATGTGCCACTTTATTTATCGAACCTATGCGCAAACGATTGTACTTATTGCGGTTTTTCGATGAGTAATAAAATTAAACGTAAAACGCTAAATGACGCTGAAATCATCAATGAGTGCGAAACCATTCGCAAAATTGGTTTCGATAGCTTATTACTGGTCACCGGGGAGCACCAGAGTAAAGTGGGTATGGACTATTTTCGTCACACATTCCCCATCATTCGCCCTTATTTCAGTTCCTTAATGATGGAAGTGCAGCCATTAAGCACAGATGAGTATAAGGAATTGAAAACTTTGGGGTTAGACGGTGTGATGGTTTATCAAGAAACCTACCATGAGCCCACGTATCAACTCCATCACCTCAAAGGCAAAAAGCAGGATTTTCACTGGCGCTTAGCTACTCCAGAACGCTTAGGGGAAGCGGGCATAGATAAAATCGGCCTTGGTGCGTTAATTGGTTTATCAAACAGTTGGCGTACCGATTGCTATATGGTTGCAGAACATTTGTTGTACTTACAGCAACATTACTGGCAAAGTCGTTATTCTATCTCTTTTCCTCGCTTACGCCCTTGTGCAGGTGGTGTTGAACCGGCATCACTGATGAATGAAGCCGAATTAGTGCAATTAATTTGTGCTTTTCGCTTACTGGCGCCGAATGTCGAGCTTTCACTCTCAACTCGTGAATCGCCTTACTTCCGTGATAACGTGGTGCCATTGGCAATTAACAACGTCAGTGCCGGCTCGAAAACCCAACCAGGTGGCTATGCAGATACCAAAGAAGAGCTAGAACAATTTTCCCCAAATGATAACCGCAGTGCCGCACAAGTAGCGAATGCACTTGTGCAAGCCGGTTTACAGCCCGTTTGGAAAGATTGGGATGGTTATTTAGGCCGCTAGAATTTTACTGAAAAAGAGCATTAGCTGCACAACAGCTTAGTGCTCTTTTATTATTTAGGAGATTTTATCCCACTTGATCGTATTTTCTAAAATAAGAGCCAATATAATGCCTATAAGTAACCCATTACCCAGTAAAGAACTAAACATTGTTGGTAACGAATTTAGTACCGCAGCAGGTGCTGACATCAAAAAGATGCCAATAAAAATAGGTAATGCGAGGCGATAAATATTACGTGCATTCAGTTTCATATCCGCAAGAAATGAAAATGAAGAAAATAGCAGCGGCAAATAAGTCGCTAACATAACCGCGCTACCAATGGCTAACGGCAAAGAGCGGAAAAATTGCGTCAATACTGCAACGCCCCCCACACATAAGAAAATAAGGCTGCCGATAGTAAAAGAGATACGTGAACTGTCTTTTGTTTGAGTAATTAGACCAATTGATGAAACAAACGGTGAAAAAGGCACTACGCCTATCGGCGCTGCTAATATTGTTATAGCTCCTGACATCATAAAACTACGCCGATATAAGGACTTAACGGGTAATGAATCGGGGTAAAATACATCCGTTCCGCGCATTGCTCCAAACGTATTTGATGTGTTTAATATCCCAGCCAAAATTGCTGTTATCACAATACTTATATTAATTTCATCGGAACGGCCTAATGGAAATAGTACCCACTCCCCTGATGAAACAGATGATATCGTGCTACCAAATAACCCACTATAAGCAACCCACCCTATGATTGTTCCAATCAATAAAGCATATTTACTAATATTCACAGGTAAATACACAATAATCCCTATAACAAATACCAGTACTGCGAGCGCCAAAAAGAATACTGGATAATTAACTGTAATATTTTCACTGCCAACACCAAAGGGTAGCCCTAACATCCCTTTTAAAAAAATAGTGACCAGCTGCGCGCCAAGTAAAAACATAAATACCACCAGCACACCTGGTTTGAACAAACCCGCTAACCAACCACCAAGACCACTTAGGCCAATAAGAATAGTAATAATCCCAGACAGAAAAATCCCCATGGCCAAACTCCATCCAATCGTCTCAAGAGGAGTTCCTTGTATAGATTCTGACAAAGTTACGGTTAAAATTGTTGCCCACCACAACCCTGTTGGCCCCTCCATCACAGAGCGTTTATGGCCTATAAATGCTTGCAACAAGCAAGCTAAAGCTGTTAATAAGAAAGCATATTGAGTAATAACAAACGTGGTTTGTGGTGACAAATGAAAAGCAGACTGTAACGTCGGGGGAATAACAACCGTATTACAAAAGATAAAAAAGAACCATTGAAAGCCAGAAATAATATTATTTTTTGTAATAGCAATATTCCGCATTTTCATTCCTTACCGGTGATTATATATCTGACCAGCTTAATGTTTATAGCGGAAAATTTCTAATTTAAATCTAATTGTTATGATATTTATAAATTATCATTTATTCTTATCATGATAAAAAATGGCTTCATACGCTATTAAGTCTCTATTTTTATTTTCATTCGACTAGTTGATAAAAATAAAGCGGGGAAAATATTATTCCCGCTTTATTTATTACCTTTATTGCCGATATAAAAGTACGTAGTTACCAATAAAAATTATAGATAGGAAAGCGGCCAATGTTTAAAATATATATGTTTAGCTTGCCAATCCACTTTATCAATATTGTCAGCCAGTAAATGTTTTGCGACGGTAAATGCAAATTCAAAGCTTACACCAAGTCCTTTTGCACTAATAAATTTTCCATCAACAACAACATCTTGGTCGACATAGATACCATCATCAAATTTTTCAGCCAGCTTATCTCCTGTACTATAATGCCGTCCTTCCAGTAACCCATGAGCCGCTAACACCTTCGCGCCTGAAGAACATAGCGCACAAATATACTTATCCTCATGTATATGCCGACGAAGAAAATCAACTACTTTTTCATTCGCATACAAGCGGTCAGTTCCTTTTGGGCCCCCTGGCATCATGATGGCATCATAAGTATGGGATAACTTATCGACTAACAGATAATCTGCACTAATTTTAGTACCAAAATACGTATTTAAAATAAGCGAATCCATGCAGGACAGCACATCAACATGAATATCTAGCCGACGCATGATATCAATGAAAACGACCGCTTCCCCTTCCTCAAAGCCATCCGCGAGCAAAACAGCAACTTGTTTCATGACATTCCTTTTATTTTCAAAGAAAGCTATTACGAGTCATCCGCAATAAATTTGGGTTGTATACTCAGCAAATCCAGATAATTTTTACTTGTTAAAGTGTTCCATCACTTTTGCAAACACGAATTTTATCCATCACCACCGCTTTCATCGCTGCCTTTCCTGGAACCAGATAATGGCGAGGGTCAGTGGCTTCTGGGTTTTCAATGAAGTACTGCTTAATGGCATCAGAAAACGCAATTTTGAGTTCTGTTGCGACATTGACTTTACAAATTCCAAGGTCAATACAGTGCCTAACATCCGCATCAGGGATCCCCGAAGCACCATGCAGAACTAACGGTAAATCTGTTTTCTTACGGATGGCATCTAGCCTAACAAAATCCAAATGAGGCTCACTTTTGTACATGCCGTGAGCGGTTCCGATGGCAACAGCTAAGGAATCAATACCGGTTCTTTGAATAAAAGTTACGGCAGCATCAGGGTCGGTGAAAAGTGCATCTGCAGCATCGACAACTAAGTCATCTTCTTGCCCACCTAAACGCCCTAGTTCAGCCTCAACCGTGCAGTCCCATTGATGGCAAAAATCAACAACCCGTTTAACAATTTGAATATTTTCTTCAAACGGAAAATGAGAAGCATCAATCATCGCAGAGCGCACACCCGCGGAGACTTTCTGGAAAATGTCTGGAATATCTTCATGATGGTCGAGATGCAAAGCCACTGGGACTTTATAACGCTCAGCGGCCTGCTGGCAGATTGCTATCAAATAGTCACTTCCTGCATAAGAAAAGGTACTCGGTGTGCCAGCTAAAATAACCGGGGATGCCATTTCTGCGGCAGTTTCCATGACAACTTGAATAGTTTCTAAATTATGAATATTAAATGCGGGAACTGCATAGCCTCCCAGTTGAGCTTTGTTCAACATATTACGGGTAGATACCAAGTACATAATCGCCTCTTACCTTTCGATTGATTTCGAATCATATTAAACGAAAGAAACAGAAAGGTAAAAGATCTAAATCACATTTCCATTCCTTTCGCACTGAAAGCAAATGAAAGAAAGTCTAGAAGTAGTGAGTCATTTTAGAGCTATAGCTAGTCACCCCCTTACGTAACAGGTTGTTTTTAGGGCGCCTTGATTGACCTAGAAGCATTTCAATCACTTTCTGAGAGCGTAATTGTTTCTCTAAGCGACGCGTCAACGGGGATTGCTGTTTGAGGTAATCTTCACGAAATATCACGGTAACCTCTTGTGTTTCTTTCACACCAATAACCGTTGCCGAAATTGACGGTATTTCGAAATGAAAGTCTGAACGCTCAATTGGCAACGGACTACAAGGGCTGTCCCAAAGTTGGATTCGGTTACCACAATACAAAGCAATAATTACAGCACGTAATGACCAAAAACTACTCGCAGGACCACTGTAGTTATCGACTAGGCGCGCATCATAACTAAATAAACCTTGAGTTGGCGCTCCTGCTTTTAAAGCACCATGGCCAATAAAATAACGCAAAGTACTTTTTAGTGCGTTTTTAGCCTCCCCCACACTCACGGCATCTCCACCTAAATCAACGCCGGCTAATAAAGGCGTGGACACCGCGAGGCGATAACATGCACTGCGGCCAAAAAATGGAATGCCTTGTGGTGTCATAAGATAACGATAATGATGGTTAAACTGATTTAAGGAACTACGAATGAACTCATCATCGAAATGAGGGCAAATTTGATTAAGCCAATATAGTGAATAGTAAAAACCCCATGCATTGTAGTAATCAAAGTTACCCTTTGCACCATCTCGAAACCAACCATCACCCACGTAAAATTGTTTCACTCTTTCATACCGCCACATTGCAATAGTATCTCGGCCGGTGAGTGCTCGGATCACAAACTGCACGGTAAGCGGAAAAAGATGCCAGTTGTTATCAACGATATCACAGTGATTAACCTGTTCGAACCATGTAATAATGCGTTGTTGAACAGAACTATCCAACTTTTCCCATACCCACTCACGACTTAACCAAAGCGTCAGTGCTAAATCTGCCGATTCACAAATTTTTTGGTCATAATTGTCAAGCCTTCCCCAATAGCCTTTATGATTGGGGTCAGTGCCATGCAAAAATGCATTTTTAATAATCTCAGGAAGGTCAATCGACGCTAAATTTAACCCATTTAATACGGTTTTTCGGCTATGGACTAACCATGCAGCGAACAAAGGCAGTACCCGGCTAACGCCTTCTAGCGCATCTGTTCGCACAGTCTGTTGGCCAGGACTGCCAGGGTAATAGGCATGAGAGTAGCCCCAAGCTTGATAATGAACAAAGGCTTCTGCAGTATAGCGGACTAATAATTCGCAAAGAACGGAAAGTGATTGACTTTCATCTTGAAAAACTTCGGTGATGTGATTATCGTTACATTGATAAGCTGACTTTCTAATTAATCTTCGAATGATATTCTCTTTGAATAATTTCTGATAAATTTTTATACTTGGATGCTCATAAGGTAGTTTTGGGCGTTCAGTCGGTATTGTCATACGTATTTCTCTATGGTGCAGACAGGCGCATCCTTGCGCGCAGAATAAAACAAAGTTTTGTATTTATCTTGCTGATTCAATCAGGACTTGGTAACGATCTTGTCCCCATACAACGGGTTTTGGTTTATCTTTAATCCATTGATAATAAGCAGATTTTAATTCTTTAACTTTTTCTGGATATTGAGCCGCTAAATTATTTGATTCGGCTGGGTTTTGTTTATCATTGAATAATTGGAGCTGGTCAGAACCATCATCATAAAAATAAAGTGCCCATTCTCCATCACGGATAGCCCATGAACCTTTCGATAGTTTTTCTAAATTAGGGTTGTTTGGAATTTCTTTGCGTTGATAAGTGATCCATTCATGGTAACCATGCCAAAAATCTTGGTTTTCTTCGCTGTAATGTTTCGTCCCTGGCCCTGTCCAATACAAATAATTATGTGGCGACTTTTCTGTTTTCCCCGTTAAGAGTGGCATAATATTTTTGCCTTCAACCTTCATACTATCGGGTATGGTGATCCCTGCGCTTTGTAATGCGGTTGGTAAGATATCAATTGCTGAAACCATCGCATCACTGTATTTACCCGCAGGAATATGCCCTGGCCAATAAGCAACAAATGGAACGCGTACACCACCATTAAACATTTGCCCTTTAAAACCTTTATCCATCGCATTCATTGGCATTGGCGACTCATGTACCGCACCATTGTCAGAAATAAAGAAAATTAGCGTATTATCTAATTCACCATTTTCCTTTAGTGTATTGATAATTTTACCTATTCCCTCATCGGCTGCATTTAGCGCAGCAAAATATTTGTCGGCTTCAACATTACCCGTATTGAATTTATCCATATATTTCGCTGGAGAAGCTTCTTCTAACGGAATGTGCGGCACACTATATGAAAGGTTGATAAAAAAAGGTTTGTCCTTATGGCCATCAATGAATTTAATGGCTTCATCCGTTAACAAGTGCGTGGTGTAGCCGGGGGCGGGTACGTTTTCACCATTTCGCCACATAGCCGGGGAGTTCCAAAGTGCCGCCCCTGATGCATAGAAACTATATGCATAATCGAAGCCTCTTTCATGGGGGGCGAAACCCGGCTCCGGTGTCGAAATCATATTATCGTGATAATCACGAGTTTGCTTTTCTGCTGCAATTTTAGGCTTTTTCAATACCTTGGCATTATGCCATTTCCCAATACTGGCGGTGGCATAGCCGTTTTCTTGAAATAATGCAGGTAATAGTTTGATATCTTGTGGGATACCTAACATCGCATCGTCATTACTGTAAGTGCCAAAGCTTGCGGGAGAGCGCCCTGTAAAAATGCCAGCTCGTGATGGACCACAAACAGGATGAGCAACAAATGCATTAGTCATCTTTATTCCACCGGCAGCCATATCCGAAACATTTGGCATTGCTGCTCTTGCTGCTTCCACCATCTTATTAATATCACCTTGATAACGTTGTGGTGATGGGCGCTGTGCAAGTTCTGTGACATCAATGCTATCAAGCACAAAATCGAGCTGCCCTGTTCCTAAGTCATCCATAACAATCAGTAAAACATTCGGCTTTTCCGGTGTGCCTCCTGCATTCGCTGCAATGGGAGGCACTAAGCTGCTTGCGGCTATCAGCCCAGCTAATAGGCTTTTCTTCATAGAAGGTAATCTCACAAAAATATCTCCAGATAATATGATTATTGCTTGTAAGCACGCTGTATTGCGCCAAGTGCATCACTGGCTAAAGCACCACCCGATATCGCTTGACGCATTAACTGCATACCTAAAGCGGTATGATGAAAAATCTTTTTATATGAACGACATAAATAGTTATGGCGATATTTTTCACCTTCTATCGCCGTGATCCGGTGCTTAGGGCAACCACCATAACAAAGGCTTTGAACCTCACAGCGCTGGCAAAGACTCGTTAGCTTGTCATATTTATTTTGCCCAAAACGGACTTGCTGCTTAGAAGAAACAATACGGGAAAGGGAGTGTTGTTGTACGTTACCCAACCGATTTGCAGGGTACACATAGTGGTCACAGGAATAGACATCCCCATTAGATTCAATAATCAGTGCTTGCCCACACGTTTTAGATTGCACACAGGTTGATGCGGGATAGCCCATCCAAGTACCTAATAAGCTATCAAATAGACGTATGTAAATTTTGCCAATGTCTCCTTGGTGGATCCATTCATCAAAAACATCAGCCATAAATTGCCCATACCCCTCCGCGGGTACTGAAAATGGCGCCATCACAGCATTTGGTCCAGGAGCATAATGACCACCTTGGGTCTGAGGAAAGCGCCTATCCACTTCAACAATGGGGATAAACTGAAAAAAAGTGGACCCCAATGCTTTCAAGGCTCGATACGTTTCTTTTCCTTTTCGCCAATTTTGGTCATTAACTACGGTTAGGGTATTAAATTCAACACCGTATTCAATCAAGAGCTGAATGGCTTTCTTCACACGCTCAAAAGTTGGGTTGCCATTAACGGAAATTCGATATTTATCATGAACAGCTTCTAAGCCATCAATTGATACACCAATTAAAAAACTGTGGTCTGCAAAAAACTGCGCCCATTGTCGATTAATCGCAATGGCGTTCGTTTGCACACTATTCGTGATCGTTTTTCCTTGAGCATATTGCTTTTGGTACTTAACAACTCGCTCAAAAAATTCGAGCCCTGCAAGTGTTGGCTCCCCACCTTGCCATGAAAAATCTACCTGCTCACCAGCATGGGACTGGATATAGTCTTTGATATAACGACGTAGCACGTTATCAGGCATAACGTCATGTTTATCTTGCGCAGGTTGCTCGTGAAACACATTTTCTTTTTCAAGATAAAAACAGTATTCACATTTAATATTGCAGCGATAACTGGTGGGTTTCGCCATCATATGAAAGTAAGAGGGTTGGTTTGCAGGCATTTAAATTAATCCGAAATAGTCAGGTTATTTTTATAGCATTACGCAAAACACGAAAAATCAAAAGAGATTGAAATCACAAAATAAGAAAATGAAAGAATTTGAAAGAGTTCAATTTGAGTTAAAAACATTGAAAAGAGTATAAATAACGCACAACATGCCACTAATTTATGTTTTTTGTTTTAAAGAAATTTCTATTCCTTTCGAACTTCAAATACCGCCATCACACTTTATGCCAATTTTTGAGCTTATATTTAGCTAACTTTTTGCAAAAATTGCTAATATTTATGTAAAACACGGAGTTTGCTTAGTAAAAGTATAGTTATTACGACTTTATTGATTGGATACTTTCTTATTCGAAGATATGATATTTAAAATTTGAAAATATCCGTAAGCAAACAACACACAAATCGAAACTTTGTGAAAGAGATCAAAAGTTTTGTTTTTTTTCGTTGTCGGTATTTTTTAGCGTAGTAAACTTAATTCGAAATCAAATGAAAGCAAATCATTTGATTTCGTAAGGAGATGAAAGTGAAAGCGGCTGTTGAAAGGCGCATGGAAATCCTCGACATGATTAACCAACAAGGTAAAGCACGAGTCGAAGATTTAGCCGAAATATTTAAAGTTTCAAGTGTCACCATCCGTAGCGATTTAAGCTTTCTTGAAAAAAATGGTTATGTGGTCCGCTCCCATGGAGCAGCAATTCCAAATACTGGGTTTATTGCTGAACTAAGCATTCACGAAAAGCGTGGGCAGAATGCGGGCACAAAAACATTAATAGGGAAAGCAGCCGCCGCGCTCATTAATGATGGCGACACGATCATTTTAGACTCGGGGACAACGACACGAGAAATTGCGACACACTTAAAGTCGCGGGATAACGTCGTTGTCATGACTAACGGTTTAGATGTCGCAATGGAGTTAGCAACAGCCGCAGGCATTGATGTACTAATGACTGGCGGCGCATTGCGCAAAAATGCTTTATCGTTTTCTGGCTCACAAGCAGAAAATAGCCTCAGAAATTATCGTTTTGACAAGGTTTTTCTTGGGGTTGATGGGTTCGATTTACGCGTTGGTATCACGACACACAATGAACAGGAAGCTAGTCTTAACCGGTTAATGTGTGAAATCTCGGAAACAGTTATTGCGGTTGCTGATTCTACGAAATTTGGTAAGCGCAGTTGTCATATGATCCGTGAATTCGCTGATATTGATGTTTTGGTGACAGACTCTGGGATCCCTGATGAATATGTCCAAGAGTTGAAAAACCATAAAATTGAAGTAATCATCGTCGATAAAGAGCAATAATTCGCTAACTCCATTAACAATACAACCGTGTTGATTGTGGAGTTAGTATTAATGCATCCTTTAGAAAAGATTGTTCAGCAAAATAAACTTGGTAAACAGAATGGCATTTATTCTGTTTGCTCAGCCCACCCATTTGTTATTGAAGCTTCATTGCACCAAGCGCTGGATGATGATTCCTTTCTTTTAATTGAAGCCACATCAAATCAAGTTGATCAATTTGGTGGCTATACGGGTATGACTCCGGCTGATTTTTTCAATTATGTAATTGAAAAAGCAGAAAAAATCAATTTCCCTCTGAATAAGTTAATTCTTGGTGGTGACCATTTAGGTCCGAATCGTTGGCAAGGGCTTAATGCCGCTGATGCCATGGATAATGCCGATGTTCTAATTGAACATTACGTTGCCGCAGGGTTCAAAAAAATCCACCTTGACTGTAGTATGTCCTGCGCAGATGACCCCGTTCCACTCACGGATGAAATCGTTGCACAACGTGCCGCCCGACTCGCTGTTGTTGCAGAAAAAACCGCCAAAGAAAAATTTGGTTACAGCGATATCGTGTATGTTATTGGTACTGAAGTCCCCGTACCAGGTGGAGCAACTGAAGCGCTTGAAGGTGTTGAAGTCACAGATCCAGAAGCCGCGAGAAAAACCTTAGACTGCCATGCGAAAGCGTTCGAAAAAGCAGGTGTCGGTGACTGTTGGGCACGTGTTATTGGCCTCGTCGTTCAACCTGGTGTGGAATTTGACCATACTGGTGTTATTGATTATCAACCCGAAAAAGCACAAGCATTAAGTCAAGTAGTTGATGATTACCCTCATCTCGTTTTTGAAGCACACTCAACCGATTACCAAACACCTGATGCTTATAAGCAGCTTGTTCAAGACCACTTTGCCATTTTAAAAGTTGGCCCAGCTTTAACATTTGCTATGCGAGAAGCCCTCTATTCTCTGTGTGAAATTGAGAATGAAATGTTCCCGGCAGAACAGTGTTCTCACTTAAAAGAGAAAATGGAACAATTGATGTGTCGTGAGCCCGAATTTTGGCAAAAATACTACCATGGCGATGCCCAGCAGCAAGCTTTTGCTCGCGTTTATAGCTTTAGTGACCGTATTCGTTATTACTGGCCTGATAAAGAAATTAACCAAGCCATAGAAATACTGATGGCTAACTTATCTTCAAAACCAATCCCGTTACCACTTTTAAGCCAATACATGCCGCATCAATTTCAACAATTAAGAGAAGGCATGCTCGATGGCACAGCGAAATCCTTTATTTTTGCAAAAATTCGCGACGTACTTTCGGTATATGCCGATGCATGTAAATTTAGTCACTGAGGTTTGACATGGAATATTTAAGCTATCAAACACCCGAACTCGAAAAGCTAAACGCATTCTGGACAGCAAAAGAAATTGAGCAACAACCTGAATGCTGGGAAAAAACAAACCAACTAATACAAGAGCAACGTACTGAAATTGATACATTTTTAGCTAAAGTACTTCAGGCATCGGACGCACGCATTATCATGACAGGTGCTGGAACATCGGCTTTCGCCGGCCGCGCTCTTGCCCCCGTTCTCACTGGTCATTTAAAACGCCGCGTGGATGCCATTGCCACCACGGATTTAGTCGCTGATCCAAAAGAATATTTAGCGGAAGACGTACCAACGTTATTAATTTCTTTTGCTCGCTCAGGCAATAGCCCAGAAAGTGTTGCCGCCCTCGATGTGGCAGAAAAATGCCTCACTCAATGTTACCACTTAGTTTTAACCTGTAACGAGCAAGGACAGCTATATCGTTATTGCCAAAATAATACCAATGCATTAGCCATTTTAATGCCTGAAGAGTCAAATGACCGTTCATTAGCCATGACTTCAAGCTTTTCATCCATGATGATGGCTGCACTGTGTATTTTCTTAACAGAATCCTTCTATTTAAACGAAATTAAGCCTTATTTCTACGATTATCACGACATTTTTACTCAATTTAACCATCGTATCCGGGAAGAATACGCGGGTAAATTTAAACGAGTCATTTATTTAGGTAGTGGTGGCCTACAAGGTCTCGCACAAGAAGCGGCTCTAAAAATGTTGGAATTAACAGCTGGTAAGGTCGTTGCTAACTTCGACACACCGTTAGGCTTTCGCCATGGACCGAAATCTATCGTCAATAAGGAAACGTTAATCGTGCTGTTTCTGTCAAACGATAAATACACTAGACAGTATGAAACTGACTTATTAAGAGAGGTAATTCACGATAATGCGTCAGCAAAAGTGATCGCGGTCACCTCCTCTTCCGATGACACACAAATAGAGGAAAGTTTTGTTTATATTAAAAAAATGGAGCAATGCTCAGACTCAGCCCTATTTTTCCCTTATTTAATGTTAGCGCAGGCCTTTGCATTCCATAGTTCCATTGCACTGGGGAATACACCGGATAACCCATCTCCAACCGGAGAAATTAATCGAGTTGTTCAAGGTGTCACTATTTACCCGTTCTCATATCAAGAAGATGGCTTCATGCCTTCTTAATGATAAATATAGCTAATAATAAGAGAGCAATTATATGCACGCACCAAATATTGTCTGGACCCGAATCGATGAGCGTTTATTACATGGGCAAATTCGAATCACTTGGGGTAAACACACTGAAGCAAATTTAATTCTTGTCGCTAATGATGATGCTGCGGATGGCCCTAATGCTGCTTTTATGCAAGCAGGAATGAAAGCCTCCGCGGGTGGAGAATATGCCGTCCGATTTTTCTCTATCGAAAAAACTATCGATGTCATTCACAAAGCGTCTCCACGTCAAAAAATCTTTATTCTTTGCAATAACCCAACAGATGTTGCCCGCCTTGTCGAAGGCGGCGTTCCTATCACGCACTGTAATGTTGGCAATATGCACTTCCATGAAGGAAAACGCCAAATTACTAAAACAGTATCTGTGGATGAGCGCGACTTAGAAGCATTTCGTCGGCTTGTCGACAAAGGAGTCGCTTGCACGATTCAAAATACTCCCGATCAAACCCCCGTTAATGTTCTTACTCTCGCATCAGCATAAGCAGATTGAGATAACAACTTAACACTAAGGCGTTTAAGGAAAACTATTATGATTTATGAAGCTTCTCTTGTGGCTTTATGGGCCTTCTTTTGTGGTATAGATAAGTATGACGTTGCACTCAATATCCACCGCCCACTGATCACAGGGCCTGTTGTCGGCCTGATTATGGGTGATATGCAAGTCGGTTTAATTGCGGGTGCAACATTAGAATTAGCTTGGCTTGGGCTTGTTCCAAATGCAGGAGCTCAGCCACCTGATGTTACTTTAGGCACTATCGCCGCCGTTGCATTCGCTATTATGACAAATCAATCACCAGCGGTAGCGATGGGAATTGGTATGCCAATTGCCGTTCTCATGCAAATGATCATTATCGGCTTTTTTGCTATTACCGCGTTCACCATGGGTAAAGCTGACCGCTACGCTGAAAAAGCTGATGCAGCAGGGATCTCCCGGTTATTAGTCGCCACAATTACCGTTCGTTCTTTACTCTACGCTATCGTCGCCTTTGTAACGGTTTACTTCGGTGAACACGCAGCACAGTGGATTGATGAAAACACACCAAAAGTGCTACTCGAAGGCTTAGGTATTGGGGCGAAAATGGTTCCAGCAATTGGCTTCGCGATGTTGTTAAAAATTATGTGGTCAAAAGAAGTGGCGGGTGTGTTCTTTGTTGGTTTCGTTATGACCACTTATCTCAAACTACCAATTATGGCAGTAGCAATACTCGGCGCATCTGCGGCGGCTCTGTATTACTTCTTCAGCGGTAACAACAACAAGAATAACTCACAACAAAATGAGGATTTTGAAGATGGTATCTGATAACAAAACAACAGTAGAAACAAAAAACTTACCTGTGGAATCCTACGTTGATGGCGTTGATGAATATCAAGATACCACTGTCCGCAAAGTCATCACGAAAGGCGATCTATGGCGCTGTGCTTTTCGTGGGCTCTTTATGGAAGGTAACTTTAACTTTGAACGTATGCAAGGAGGTGGCTTTGCATTCTCCATCATCCCAGCCCTACGCAAAATTCATGGTAATAACAAACGCGATTATGCAACCGCACTGAAAAATCACTTACAGTTTTTCAATGCGAGTCCAAAATTATTTACTTTCTTACTTGGTACTGCCGTTGCCATGGAAGAAAACAAAGAGAAGCCTTCTACGGTCAACGTCATGAAAGTGGCAGGCATGGGCCCAACAGGTGGAATTGGCGATGCTATCGACCATATGACACTAATGCCACTGACTTTAGCATTAGGTGCATCTATCGCAATGGAAGGCTCAATTGCCGGCCCATTCGTTTTCTTCTTTTTGTACCAAATTGTTCACTTTTTTGTCTATTTCGGTTTGATGTTCATGGGATATCGTGCAGGTACTGCAGCGATGGTTAACATGAGCGACGCGACAGAAAAATTGGCTAAAGCCGCCAACATCATGGGGATTTTTGTCATTGGGGCACTTTCCGCCACCTTCATAAAAGTACAAACCACCGCTGCTGTCGAGGTAGGTGGCAAAGTGGTTGAACTACAAACCGCCTTGTTCGACAAAATCATGCCTAACTTACTCCCTCTGTGTCTTGTCTTTTTGATGTTCAAAATGGTGAAAGGGACAGGCTTTTGGGCAAAACCGCCGGTACTTATCTTCTCTGTCTTAGCCTTCGGTGTTATTGGCCATGTACTTGGCGTGATGTAACAAAATCGTATTAAATTGTTTTTAGGTGGGTAGCTAAGTTACCCACCAGCAAGGAGTTATAAATGATTGGTTTGATTGTTTCTGGGCACATTAATTTTGCGAGCGGTATGGCTTCCGCCGTCAAAGCCATCGCAGGTGAACAGGAAAATATGGTGTTTATTGATTTTGTTGAAACCCTTTCTCCCGACGAATTGGAACAACAAATGCGAGCAGCAATGGACGCCATGAATTGTGAACAAGTACTTTTTCTTACCGACCTTCCTGGTGGAACCCCTTGTAACCGCGCTATGGCAATTATGATGGAAGATAAATCCGTTGAAGTTTTAGCTGGAGTTAATTTGCCGATGATCGTCAATGCGGCATTAGAACGTGAAGGCGTTGATGCGAAAGAACTTCTTTCTATCTTACAGGATATTGGTACTAGCAGTATCCAAGACCTACGTCAGCAACTGGCGATGATATCAGAGCCTGAATTTGAAGAAGATGGCCTATGAAAAAGCAATATGCCATTTTAGCGGATCGCACCTTTACTCCTGAAGGAATTCGCTATCAGCAGTATGTTCGAGTGTGCAACGGTGTTATACAGGAAATTACGGATACCGCTCCCGAACACTGCCCTGTTATCCGTCTTCAAGGCCGCTCCTTACTACCGGGGTTTGTTGATATCCATATTCATGGGCGTGCTGGTGCAGACGTCATGGATGCAAACCAGCAAGGGTTGCAAACCATTGCTGATGCATTAGTCAAAACTGGCGTTGCGGCTTGGGTGGGAACCACCGTCACCGCACCAATGAATGATATTAAACGCGCACTAACCCAAGTGTGTGAATTTATCACCAAGCCGCAAACATCAGGAGCCCAATTAGTCGGCAGTTTTTTAGAAGGCCCTTACTTCACTGAACGTCATCGAGGCTCACATCCTGTTAAGTACTTAAAATCGCCGACCATTCATGAATTAGAAGACCTTATGCAATGTGCTAATCACACACTTTTGCGTGTTGCAGTTGCACCTGAAGCTGAAGGCGCCATTGAGGCTATTGATTGGTTAGTACAACACGGTATTAAAACCAGTGTTGCACATACCGCCGCCGATTTCATGCAAACCAGTCTTGCATTTTCCCAAGGAGCAGATTGTGGTGTGCATCTTTATAACGGGATGACCGGTTTACACCATAGAGAACCTGGTTGCTGTGGCGCAGTGTTGTACCACGATGTTCTTGCAGAACTGATTGCCGATGGCATTCATGTTCATCCCGTCATGATGCAGCTAGCGTATCGAATGAAAGGTTATCAGCGGCTCGCTTTAATCACAGATTGTATGCGAGCTGGCGGCCTACCAGATGGTGATTATGCCCTTGGTGCACAAACGGTAAAAGTCACGCAAGGGCAAGCTCGCACAGCCGATGGCTCTCTTGCGGGCAGTACATGTAGCCTTGATAACGCATTGCGCAATATGGTGCAACTCGCTCATGTTCCTGAGTGGGAAGCCGTACAAATGGCCACATCGGTCCCCGCTCAATACCTTGGAATTGATGACCAATTTGGCTACATCCGAGTTGGGGCTCAAGCTAGTTTTGCCGTTGTTGATAATAATTTTTATCTAACAGACACATTCATCAGAGGTGAACACGTTCACTCTGTATTCGGGGATACCGACCATTAAGGTTGGTTACCTATCAGTAAATCATGAGGTATTTATAATGGAAATTCGTCAACCAATTCACAGCGAGCATGCAAAAACACTTGATACTGAAGGCTTACGCAAACAGTTCCTGATCGAGAACTTGTTCCGTGAAGGGGAAATGAATCTCACTTATAGCCATATCGATCGCATTATTGTGGGTGGCATTGTTCCAACACAAAAGCCACTCACTCTTATGGCAGGAAAAGCATTAGGCGTTGAGTTCTTTCTTGAGCGTCGTGAACTGGGTGCAATTAATATTGGGGGCACAGGTCAAGTTATCGTTGACGGCGAAACCTATGATATCGCACCAAAAGAAGCTATTTATATTGGTATGGGTGCTAAATCTGTCGAGTTTATCAGTAACGATGCCATTACCCCTGCACGTTTTTACATCAACAGTGCTCCTGCACACCATACCTATCCAACACGCAAAATTACTATCGAACAAGCTTCACCAGAAAAATTGGGTAATGTTGAAAATTGTAACGTTCGAACCATTTATAAATTCTTACACCCATCTATTTTACCAACCTGCCAATTATCAATGGGCATGACAGTACTCGAACCCGGTAGCTTATGGAATACCATGCCATGCCATACCCATGAGCGCCGTATGGAAGTGTATCTGTATTTCAATATGCAAGAAGACAACGTTGTTTTCCATTATATGGGCGAGCCTTCGGAAACCCGCCATATTGTTGTTCGTAATGAACAAGCCGTCATTAGTCCAAGCTGGTCTATTCACTCAGGCGTGGGAACTGCGGCTTATACATTTATATGGGGAATGGTTGGGGAAAACCAGGTATTCCACGATATGGACCATGTCGCGATGAAAGATCTGAAATAACCTTTTTATTTTTTTAACATAATAAAAAACGATGTGGCAGTACTGTCACATCGTAAGTGAGGCACAGATGAACTTATTTGATTTAACAGGAAAAGTTGCGATTGTCACTGGATGTAATACCGGTTTAGGTCAAGGGATGGCAATTGGTTTAGCCCAAGCTGGCGCGGATATTGTTGGGGTTGGTATTCAAGATGCCCCTGAAACACGTGCTCAAGTTGAAGCTTTAGGCCGTAAATTTCACTATATTATCATGAATTTAATGGAACAAGATGGGTTACAAACTTTGGTTGATGATGCAGTATCCGCCATGGGCCATGTTGATATCCTTGTCAATAATGCGGGCATTATTCGCCGTGAAGACTTATTAGAGTTTAGTGAAAAAGATTGGGACGATGTGATTAATATTAATCAAAAAACCTTATTCTTTTTATCTCAACGCGTTGCACGCCAATTTGTGAAGCAAGGTAATGGCGGGAAAATTATTAATATTGCATCAATGCTCTCATTCCAAGGTGGTATTCGGGTTCCATCTTACACAGCAAGTAAGTCCGCTGTCATGGGGCTCACTCGTGCTCTTGCTACTGAGCTTTCCCAATACAACATTAATGTGAATGCAATCGCCCCAGGTTACATGGCAACAGACAACACAGCAGCACTACGCGCTGATGCAGACCGCAATGCGGCTATCTTAGAGCGCATTCCTGCGGGTCGCTGGGGAACACCTGAGGATTTAGCAGGACCAGCCATCTTTTTAGCCTCCAAAGCAAGCGACTATATTAATGGTTATACCATTGCCGTTGATGGTGGCTGGTTAGCTCGCTAATCCATCTGGAGAAAATAATGGAACAATCATCATTACCAAAACCATTACAACGTAATACGGTTTTAGATGATATGAAACGGGTTTATCGTTATCAATCAAAAAACCAAGTACGCAGTGTACTTCGTCGTAGTGGCAAAACTCGTTTTATCAAAGATACGGACTGGGAACGTGGTGTTCTGTGGTCTTGTGTTGCGGCTGCATGGCAGGCAACACAAGATAACGAATATCTTGCTGGTGTATTGGATTACACATTACATACTGGATTTCGCACAGGGCCTAACCCACGCTTTGCCGATGACCACGTCTGCACCCAAGCCTATTTAGCTGTGAGTTCACAATTTGATCATCCAGAAGTTCTTGAGCCCACTATTAACGCATTCAACCTTATGTTAGCAGAGCCAAAACTAGGTCGAGAGGACTGGTGGTGGTGTGATGCACTTTTCATGGCCCCCCCGGCTTTTGCCGCATTATCAACTAAAACGAATGACGCTCGTTATTTCGATTACATGCATACCGCTTATTGGGATGCGATAGAGCATTTGCGTGATCCTGAAACTGGCTTAATTTATCGCGATTATCGTTATATTCCTGATGGTAAAGGTGGTGAATTGCGTGAAAAAAATGGTGAGAAAGTATTTTGGAGTCGAGGCATTGGTTGGGTCATTGCATCTATCCCTCGTATCTTACAATCTTTACCTAATGATTTCCCTGCCCGCCAGCAATATGTAAATTTATTTACGGAGCTAATGGAAACTGTCATTCAATACCAGCAAGAAGATGGCTTCTGGCGTACCAGTTTACTTGACCCGCAAAACTTCCCCTCACCCGAAAGTAGCGCCACCGCATTATTTTGCTATGGCTTAGCATGGGGGTTAAACCAAGGTTTACTGGAAGAAACGCGTTATCTGCCTTTACTCGAAAAATCATGGCGTGCACTACAAAACTGTATTCACCCTAACGGCATGTTAGGTTGGGTGCAGCTTCCGGCGTTCAATCCGCGAGATGTCAAGTATGAACATAATATGGATTATGGGGCAGGAGCCTATTTATTAGCAGCAAGTGAAGTTATTCAACTCAACATTTAATTCATTACAACCCGATTTACCATTGCTCAAGTTGTCATTTCATTACTTTCTTTTGGCCAATTTATTGGCCATTTTTCTTGCTTTTTTTCCGTGTTTCTTCCTCCCTTCTCTTTAAAAATAGGCAATAAAAAAACCCACGATAATTCGTGGGTCAGACTGCCGACAAACATATTGTGTTTGGCGGCAAGTCTAATAGGTTTTGAAAATAAACTAGGAAAATCAATTTATTGATTTTCGTCTGATAACACAAAGCGGGAAAAACCACGCTTTTATCCCGCTTTGTCAACAACCTAACCCACGATAATTCGTGGGTGTATTTAATAGAAAACGATATTACCAAGTATATTGAATACCTACACGGAAACGTGTTTGGCGGTCACTTGAAAACCTATTTTCTTTCACATTACCCACTTCAACAAATGGGCGCCATAAAGCACCATCATCCGCTTTAATGTCATAACGAAGGCGAACGTTGTGTTGATAATCGAATTTCTTATCATTATAAAGAGGTTGAGCGTTGTCAGCCATTTCCCACATTAAATCTAATTGATATTGCAAATCTAAGTTACCCCATTTGTAACCTATCCAGCTATCAAACTCCTGGATTTTAGAATGGTAATTACTGCCGTTTTCCCCAGCTTGACCATAATCCCATACTTTCCATTTATAACGGCCTTGCAAACGAATACCATTATCGAATGTATAATTTAAACGGACATAAGGCACATAAACTAAACCTAATTTATCAAAATCAAGAGAAGCACCGACAAGTCCCACTAAATTTGGGTTCAACTTTGTATAATAAAAAGCTGAAAATTCTGAACCATCAATTTTCATTGCATCATAGGCACCATCTTTATTCCCATAACGTGCATCAAGTTCAAATCCAATATTTTTTCCTGTATCCAAGAAAGCTTTAATTCTATCTCCACTTTTCCCTGATGCGTCTAAATATTGGTGACGGTATTCAATTGTTGTTTTATAGTTATTTGCGAGAGCAGATTGTGATGAAATTGCAAATAACACTGCACTAGCAATAATTAATCTTTTCATTATCTTTATTCCAAAGCTGTGTGCTATTTAAGCACGAGGATAGTGATTCCCTGTTTTATTAGAGAATAATAATTTCATTATTTTTAGTTATTACCGCCTAATTAATTAGGCGGCAAAAAATAATTTATTTAACTTCACACGCTGAAACTTTCTTATTTAATTTATTTGTTGTTGCCGTAATAAACTCTGTTGGTCTCCAAGAGTCACCGGTTTTTTCTAACCACGGTATGAGCTCATCTTTAATTAATTTATCAATAATTGGCTTGTTTTCATCTGCCACATTTTTCATTTGATAAGGGTCATTCACATTATCATAAAGCGTATATTTCAGTGGCTGTCCATCTTGGCGATCAATAACCAGTGTATGCGTTTTCGTTCTCACTCCGCGTTTACCAAACGAAGGTTCACCATATGGAATAAATAAGTAAAGTTGAGAATTGGCAACATCGCCCTCACCAGTGATTACACGTTCAGCTAAGTTACTCCCTTCAACTGAGCCGGGAATCCATTGCTCTAACCCTAATAAACCGAGAATCGTTGGGTAGATATCCGGTGCTGACATTAATGCATCATCTTGCCCCGGTTTAATTTTACCCGGTAACCGAAACATCATCGGAACACGCATTGATTCATCATAAGGGTTATTTTTTGTCGGCTGCCCATTTGCACCAAGACAACTACCATGATCAGAGAAGAAAACGACCAATGTATTATCAGCAAGTCCCTGTTTTTCAAGTTCATCAACGATACGACCAAATTGTTCATCGACGCCGTTTACCATCGCCAGATATTCTTTAAAATATTGAGGTCCATAACCTTCTTGGTATTCCACATCCCATTTAACGTTTGGCCGAGTATTTAACTCTTGCGAGGTTTTCCCTTTATAGACATCAAGATATTTTTGTGGGACTTGGTCATACGGTGAATGCGGAGGGTTCATTGAAACAACCAGTGCAAATGGCTTAGTATTATCACGGTATTGCCCATTTTTATTCTGTAAGAATTTTATGGCCATATCCGCTTCGTGCTCTGGTCCCCATTGGTCGATATAAATAGGTTTTTCTCGTGGTGTATTATTGGCCCAATACATCGGTTTCATATGCAAATCATATGTGCCATAGGAGTACCAAAAATCAAAGCCATGGCGGCGGTTTGGTGCAGCCCATTCATTCCAATAACGCCCTTCCATCGGATTGTTATAGCTTTCAATGAAAGGTGCATATGGCGCATCTAAATGCCATTTACCAATATAACCCGTGCTGTAATCCAATGATTTCAAAACATCAGACCAACAATTAGCGTAAGGTGATAAATCAATCCCTACCTTCCCACCATAATCGTGTGCGTTGCCTGTAATACCGTTACGTACAGGATATTGCCCAGTCATAAACATGCCACGAAATGGAGAACATAGTGGGTAATTGGATGCCATTTGTGTCATGACTTTTGATTGTTTGGCAAACTTATTTAAATTAGGGGTAATTGACGGGTCTTCTCCCATAAATTGTAACGCATGGGTACGCATCTCATCGGGGAATACTATCAATAAGTTAGGGGAGTTATCGGGCCGATAAGGCTTAATATTTGAAGGTTTTCCATCACTGGCTAAAATGGGACTAGAAACCGACATTGCTGCACCGCTGGCTGCTAATCCTTTTATAAAGGTTCTGCGCGAAACAGTCATTGCTTCATCCTCTTTTTGTTTACGTTTTCTTTCGTTTCTGGTTAACACATATTATTTATACTTTTACATAAGATCAAAAAGTAAGTGATCGAAAATACCAAAATTCAAGTAGAGATCACAAAAAGTAAGCAATTCATCGAAAACAAGTCGATTACCTCGCTGTAAAAAGATGATGACAACTTAGAAAAAATAACCATAATCAAGTGATTTTTAATCAAAAAAAATAATTTAGAGATACTGAACACAAAAGTGGAATTTTGCTTTGAAATTACATAGCAAGGGGTAGTTAAACAGTCGATAGTAAATCTTCATTTGCTTTCAAAGAAGGATAGGTAGAGGCAATGTGAAACGATACAAAAAAAATTTTTATCACTACCCTATAAAAATCAACCAATATAAGGGGCATTATAAAATTTATTCAATTATCTAAATGAAAGATAAAGAAATAAAATGTCAAAATATGATTTTAAGCATTCATTCCATCTACCTTTCTATTAATGTTGTTAAATTAAAATTGTTTTTATTTTTAGAATAAATTATCTTTTAATTACCCAACAAAAATATATATTAATTAAATTTAAGATAGAGCAAGTTTAATACTAGGTGTTAAATAAAATATACATTGTGAAAGAATATTATCACGTATCAATATCAATAATTTAACAATGTAAAGTTAGGAAAAATAAGGTAGGAATAAAGTCGCTCATTTTAATTCATTATACGAATAATGCCACTATTAACTATCAATTTTATATTCTCACTAGCATTTCTTAGAAAAACTCAACAGGTCTGATATTCAGAATATCTTTAGTTGTGATACAAGAATAATACTGTGAAATGAAATTACAGTCACAGATATAACTAATGTAAAACGCATTCTATAAGATGCTGGGGAATTAACAGAATGAATATTGTTGAGCGGTTTATTTCTTACACCAAAATTAACACCACCACTGATAGGGAAAAGGGCGCGGCAGGGATTATGCCATCCTCAGAAGGGCAACGTGTCCTTGCGAAACAACTGGTTCAGGAGCTAGAAGCTCTGGGCGTTGAAGATATTAAGCTGCGTGATACTGCCATTGTCACCGCAACGTTGCCTTCCAATCTTGATTATGATGTCCCAACTGTCGCGTTCTTCGGCCACTTAGATACCAGTGCAGAACAAACTAATGATACTAAAGCGCAAATCTTGCCATACACCGGTGAAGATTTATGCATGAATAAAGAGCTTAATATTTATCTACGCAAGGGTGAATTCCCTGAATTGGTGAACTACATTGGTGATGACATTATTGTCACTGATGGAACTAGCCTATTAGGTGCTGACGATAAAGCGGCAATTGCCTCTATCATGGATATGCTGCAATACTTTAAGCAAAACCCAGAAATCAAGCACGGAACCATTAAAATTGGTTTTGTTCCGGACGAAGAACAAGGCCTCCGTGGCGCAAAAGTCTTTGATGTTAAAGAGTTTGGAGCAGATTTTGCTTACACCTTAGACTGCTGCGGTATTGGTGAACTTGTGTATGAAAACTGGAATGCGGGTGATGCCGAAATCATCTTTACGGGTAAATCAGCTCATCCAATGTCTGCAAAAGGCAAACTCGTTAATTCATTATTAATGGCGCAAAAATTTATTGCCATGTTACCGGGCGGTGAAGCACCTGAATATACAGATGGTCGCGAAGGCTATTATTGGGTGAAACAAATGTCAGGTAATAGCGCTCGTACCGTGTTAAAAATGGACATTCGCGATTTTACCGAAGATGGCTATCGCAAACGTATGGCTTTTTTAAAACAATTAGCAGAAAGCTGTGAAAGTCTCTGGGGCAGCGAAAGTGTTGTTTGTAAGCTATCAGATCGCTATTCTAACGTTTACAACAGCCTACAAGGTGATAACCGTTACCCTATTGATATTGCTGTTGACGCCTACCAAGCTTGTGGTATTACACCAAAAGTCATTCCTATGCGTGGTGGCTATGATGGAGCCGCATTATCACAAAATGGGTTACCTTGCCCTAACATCTTCACAGGTGCACATAACTTCCATTCAATCTATGAATATCTACCTGTTAAGTCCCTACACGCCGCCAGCGATGTATTAAAACAAGTGGTACAAATCACCGCAGAACGCTTCAAACCAGGAGCTAAAGCATGATCCCAATTCTAACGGTTCTGATTATCGTTGTTTTGGTTGCGCGGTTTATTTTGAAGGGATACAAAGCTGAGCCAGTATTATTAATTGCTGGCTTAGTATTGATGATATTCACCCTAGCCCTTGGCTGGGGGCCTATTCTCCCTAAAAATGTCGCCACCACCGGTATCACTTGGCTCGATCCATTTGAAGTCATGCGAGATTTATTCAGTAGCCGTGCAGCAGATCTCGGTTTAATGATCATGGCATTGATGGGCTTTGCGCACTATATGGACCATATCGGTGCCAATGAAGCGGTAGTACGTGTTGCAACCAAGCCACTGAAAAATATGCGTTCACCTTATGTACTACTATTTTTCTCTTTCTTGTTGGCGAGTATATTGCAATTAGCCATTCCATCAGCAACGGGCTTAGCGGTATTGTTAATGGGTACCATGTTCCCCATTATGATAGGTTTGGGATTATCACCTGCTTCTGCGGCTGGGGTTATCGCTACATCCCTTGGTGTGGCCTATACTCCAACGGCAATTGATGCTATCCGTGGCGCAAAAGCTGTCGATATGTCTGTTGTTGAATATGTACTTTACTATCAAGGCCCTGCCGCGTTAGCCACTGTATTGGTAGTCGGTATTACCCATATTTTCTGGCAACGTCATTGTGACCGTAAGCAAGGCTTCGTGCCTGAAATTGGTAAAGCTGTTCAGTCCCATGAAAAAGAAGAAATGACTAAATCCGTTCCTGGATATTATGCACTTCTTCCTATGTTACCCATTATTATGGCAGTAGGAACATCCAATCTGTTCTTTTCCGGTATTCACTTAGATGTTGTGACTATCGTACTGATTGCGATGGCAATTTGTATGGTGATTGAAACACTTCGCGTACGTAATTTCAAAACGGTTTGTAATGGCTTCCAAACATTTTTAAATGGTATGGGTCATGCATTCAGTAATGTAGTTGGCTTATTGGTTGCTGCTGGTGTGTTCGCTCATGGTATTAAAGTCAGTGGAGCAATTGACCAACTGATTTTAGGCGCTGAGTCCGTCGGCTTGCCACCATTTGCCATGGCGATTGTATTTGCATTAGTGACCCTTGCTGCAGCCATTATTATGGGTTCAGGTAATGCACCATTCCTTGCATTCGTTGAGTTAATTCCACAAATTGCGCATAGCATGGGCGTTAACCCAATTGCCATGATCCTACCAATGCAACAAGCTTCACACATGGGTCGAGGTATGTCACCAGTCGCGGGGGTTATTATTGCCGTATCGAGTGGGGCAAAACTGCAACCTTTTGATGTCGTGAAACGAACCGCTGTACCATTGATGGTCGGGTTTGTCGCGCACTGTGCAATTATTGGTATTTTTTATTAACCACGAAACTTATCAATAATAATTACAAAGCGGGAATATTTTCCCGCTTTTATTTTTTATAACATTAATGCTGACACTGGCACGAATCATCATGTTTCGTATCTGAGTCTATTGGGCAACAAGAGTTGATTGTTTTATTGATGATATCGGACAATGTATTTACTGTATTAATAATTAATGGCAAGTTGTCACACACCGCATCACAATTTAATAAGCCTTTATCGGGTTTTACTGGTGGTGTTAAGCTGTCACACAATATTTCCTGTAAAACCAAGGAGAAATTTGCAATCCCTGTGGTGTAAATATACGCACGCCCGTCGGTTTCTTTGGCTAGCCGTTCGTACTCTCTCGTCACGTTATCTCTATCAGCAAGAGTTGGGAAACGATCTAGATTGGTTGGGCTATCATCTGGTGTACCTTGGTAGGTATATACTTTAATTCCTCTTTCTTGAGCCACCGATATGGCTTCATTATTTTTAGCAATCGCAGCACGAGTGAGAATTCCCCCACCACCTTCCATTCCTTCATCACCCAATACAAAAATAGCTCTACGGGCATCATCACGCCAATCAAAATGTTTACTAATATCAATAACCGCGCGGCATAAATCCTCTTTATTTCCAGCGTGATCTCGCCCATCGGGTTCTTTAAACGGCAATCTAGCTTGTAGATCCCTTTCGTTCGTACCTATCTTAATTAAATATTCACTGGCAGATTGGTCAAACCTTGTGTTTGCCCAATTCCCTTCTATACCTAAAAATGTCGCTCTAAGATGGGATGGACACTTCGCTGATGCCGCTTCAATCGTCGCATCAATCTGTTTACTTAAATCCCCTGCTTCATCAGCCATTGAACCACTGGTATCGATAACAACAACTAAATCTAACGCAATTTGCCCGTTTCCAGTGACTATCTGAGATGTATTCATTACCCCTAATGAATTTGATAATAACCCATGATAAGCCGAAAGATTGGCTTGATTTGTATCAACCTGTTCATTTGTCTTTTTTTTGTCCATCGTATATTCCTTTTATTTATTCCTATTAAATAATTTGAAAGTGATTTTTATATTATTATTTTTTATTACCGTTTACTTTTTAACCCGGCAAATTATTATTACGTTTTTTCACTGACCGATATATTTTAAAAATAGAAATACGTATTACATATTCAGATAATCTTAAGAAAAAAAAGGGTTTATTGATAAACTCAAATTAGAAAAATAAAAATTAATTTAAACAATAATTAATATATAAATATATAAATATATAAATATATAAATATATAAATATATAAATATATAAATATATAAATATATTTATTTTTAGCCATATATTTGTTTCATAGAAATCAATTTATCATTTTATTAGATATAAAAAAGCCAGCACCTTTCGGTACTGGCTTCTGTCAGGAATTTTGCAGTGAAATCAGAAACTAGTTCTGGTTGTCGCTGCTAAAACCTGCATTTAACAGCTCAGCTAAGTTCGCTGTTGCTTCGTCTGCACTGACTTGTGGTGCATCCACAACATCGTTCAGATGACGGCGACGGATACGGTCTTGGTGATACGCAAAACCAGTACCTGCTGGGATCAGACGTCCAACAATTACGTTTTCTTTCAGACCGCGCAGTTCATCACGTTTACCTGCAACTGCTGCTTCAGTCAGTACGCGTGTCGTTTCTTGGAACGATGCTGCTGAGATAAAGGATTCTGTTGCCAGAGATGCCTTCGTAATACCCAACAGGTCGCGAGCAAAGTTCGCTGGAATTTTGCCTTCTTGTTCCAGTTTACGGTTAGAAACTTTAACACGTGAGTACTCGACTTGTTCACCTTCGAGGAATTCAGAACTTCCTGCATCCGCGATAGTGACTTTACGCAGCATCTGACGAACGATAACTTCAATGTGTTTATCGTTAATCTTAACGCCTTGTAAGCGGTAAACTTCCTGAACCTCGTTAGTGATATAACGCGTAACAGCATGGACACCACGCAGACGCAGAATATCATGTGGAGATTCTGGACCATCTGAAACCACGTCACCGCGTTCAACGATCTCACCTTCGAACACGTTGAGCTGACGCCATTTAGGGATCATCTCTTCGTACGGATCGCTACCATCTAATGGCGTGATAACCAGACGACGTTTCCCTTTGGTTTCTTTACCAAACGAGATAATACCGCTGATTTCAGCCAAGATCGCAGGCTCTTTCGGACGACGTGCTTCAAACAAGTCAGCTACGCGTGGTAGACCACCCGTGATATCTTTCGTACCCACAGATTCTTGTGGAATACGCGCTAAGGTATCACCCGCATTGATAGCAACGCCATCGTCTAACTGAACAATTGCTTTACCCGGTAAGAAGTACTGAGTTGGCATGTCTGTGTTAGGGATCAGAACATCGTTACCATTTGCGTCAATAACACGTAGAGCAGGACGCAGGTCTTTACCACCACTGGTACGTTCCGCAGTATCCAGAACAACGATTGAGGACAGACCAGTTAACTCATCAGTCTGACGCGTCATTGTTTGACCATCAAGCATGTCAGAGAAGCTGATGAAACCAGAAACTTCACTGACGACTGGCATGGTATGTGGATCCCAGTTCGCAACAGTTTCACCGCCCGTTACAGCCTCGCCATCACCTTTGGTTAAGTGCGCACCGTAAGGGACTTTGTAGCTTTCTTTCGTACGACCGAATTCGTCAATCAGACGCAATTCTGTATTACGTGAAGTAATAACCAGTTTGCCTTCTGTGTTAGTAACGAATTTCGCGTTAACCAGCTTCAGAGTACCTGTGTTACGGACTTGAATACTAGATTCTGCCGCCGCACGAGATGCCGCACCCCCGATGTGGAACGTACGCATCGTTAACTGTGTACCCGGCTCACCGATTGACTGTGCCGCGATAACCCCGATAGCTTCACCTTTGTTGATGATATGACCACGAGCAAGGTCACGACCATAACAGTGAGCACACACACCGAAGTCAGTTTCACAACTTACAACTGAACGAACTTTAACGCTGTCGACGGAGTTAGCTTCTAACAGGTCACACAGTTTTTCGTGCAGTAATGTATTACGTGGAACCAGAATGTCCGCAGTACCTGGGATCAGGATATCTTCTGCAGTCACACGACCCAGTACACGCTCACGCAGTGGTTCTTTAACGTCGCCACCCTCGATAACCGGAGTCATCAGGATACCTTCGTGAGTTCCACAGTCGTCTTCAGTTACCACCAAGTCCTGTGCAACGTCAACTAAACGACGTGTCAGATAACCGGAGTTCGCTGTTTTCAATGCGGTATCGGCAAGACCTTTACGCGCACCGTGCGTAGAAATAAAGTACTGGAGAACGTTCAGACCTTCACGGAAGTTTGCCGTGATTGGTGTTTCGATGATTGAACCATCTGGCTTAGCCATCAGACCACGCATACCGGCTAGCTGACGAATCTGAGCTGCAGAACCACGAGCACCGGAATCGGCCATCATAAAGATACTGTTGAAAGAAACTTGTTGTTCTTCGACGCCATCACGGTTAATAACCGCTTCAGTCGACAAGTTTTCCATCATCGCTTTAGCAACACGTTCGTTTGCCGCTGCCCAGATATCGATAACTTTGTTGTAACGTTCGCCTGCTGTAACCAGACCAGACTGGAACTGTTCCTGAATTTCTGCAACTTCAGCTTCTGCTTCGGCGATAATTCCAGCTTTTTTCTCTGGAATAACCATATCATCGATACCAACTGATGCACCAGAACGTGCCGCATAGGCAAAACCGGTATACATGATTTGGTCAGCAAAAATAACAGTAGGCTTCAGGCCCAGAACACGGTAACAGGTGTTCAGCATTTTAGAGATCGCTTTTTTACCTAACGCTTGGTTAACCAATTCATAAGGCAGACCTTTCGGTACGATCATCCATAAAATTGCACGACCAACAGTGGTGTCAACTAAGCCCGTGTTGATTGTGATGTTACCTTCCGAATCTTTTACTTCTTCAGTGATACGGACTTTAACGCGGGCATGCAGCGACGCATGACCTGAACGGTAAACACGCTCAGCTTCTTTAGGACCGGCTAATACCATGCCCTCGCCTTTCGCGTTTACGCAGTCACGTGTCATGTAGTAAAGACCCAATACAACGTCCTGTGAAGGAACGATGATAGGCTCACCACTTGCAGGTGACAGGATGTTGTTGGTTGACATCATCAACGCACGTGCTTCTAACTGAGCTTCCAGAGTCAGAGGAACGTGTACCGCCATTTGGTCTCCATCGAAGTCGGCGTTATATGCCGCACAAACGAGTGGGTGCAATTGGATAGCTTTACCTTCGATAAGAATAGGTTCGAAAGCTTGGATACCCAGACGGTGAAGTGTTGGTGCACGGTTCAGCATAACTGGATGTTCACGGATAACTTCATCCAAGATATCCCAAACAACCGCTTCTTCGCGCTCAACCATTTTCTTCGCAGCTTTAATGGTTGTTGCCAGACCACGTAATTCTAATTTGCCATAGATAAATGGTTTGAATAACTCAAGAGCCATTTTCTTAGGCAGACCGCACTGATGCAGACGTAGGTATGGACCTACGGTGATAACAGAACGACCTGAGTAGTCAACACGCTTACCAAGTAAGTTCTGACGGAAACGACCTTGTTTACCTTTGATCATATCTGCCAAAGATTTCAGAGGACGTTTGTTAGAACCTGTGATTGCGCGACCACGACGACCGTTATCTAACAAGGCGTCAACCGCTTCTTGCAGCATACGTTTTTCGTTACGTACGATGATGTCTGGCGCTGCCAGATCCAGAAGGCGTTTCAGACGGTTATTACGGTTGATTACGCGACGATACAGATCGTTTAGATCTGATGTTGCGAAACGACCACCATCGAGTGGAACTAATGGACGCAGATCCGGTGGTAATACTGGTAATACGTTTAAGATCATCCACTCTGGTTTGTTACCAGATTGAATGAATGCTTCCAGCAGTTTGATACGCTTGGTCAGCTTCTTACGCTTAGTTTCAGAGTTAGTTTCGTTTAACTCTTCGCGCAGCGTTTCACACTCGTTCTCAAGATCGAGGTTTTTCAGCAGGCCTTGGATTGCTTCCGCACCCATTTTCGCATCAAATTCGTCACCGAACTCTTCCAGCGCATCTAAGTATTGCTCTTCTGTCAGAATCTGTGCACGCTCAAGGCTAGTCATACCGCCTTCGACAACTACATATGATTCAAAGTACAGAACGCGTTCGATATCACGCAGTGGCATATCAAGCAGCAAACCGATACGGGATGGCAGTGATTTTAAGAACCAAATGTGTGCAGTCGGAGAGGCAAGTTCAATGTGGCCCATGCGCTCACGACGGACTTTGGTCTGTGTAACTTCAACGCCACACTTCTCACAAATCACACCACGGTGTTTTAAACGTTTGTACTTACCGCACAGACATTCGTAGTCTTTTACTGGCCCGAAAATACGCGCACAGAAAAGACCGTCACGCTCAGGTTTGAACGTACGGTAGTTAATGGTTTCTGGCTTTTTAACTTCACCGAATGACCATGAACGGATCATATCAGGTGATGCCAGAGCAATCTTGATAGCATCAAACTCTTCGGTCTTGGTTTGCGCTTTCAGAAACTTTATTAAGTCTTTCACAAAATGCTCCTGTCGGAGTTAGACCTGTCAGGTGAGTGTTCAAAGACACTCTCCCCAAATCCCAGTGCTTACATGTGCCGGAAAGCAAGCTTTCCGGCATAAAACGAATTACTCGTCTTCCAGCTCGATGTTGATACCCAGTGAGCGGATTTCTTTCAGTAATACGTTGAAAGATTCCGGCATACCAGGTTCCATCTGATGGCTGCCATCGACGATGTTTTTATACATCTTCGTACGGCCGTTAACGTCATCCGATTTAACTGTAAGCATTTCTTGAAGAGTATAGGCTGCACCGTATGCTTCCAGTGCCCACACTTCCATCTCCCCGAAACGCTGACCACCGAACTGCGCTTTACCACCCAGCGGTTGCTGAGTAACCAAGCTATAAGAACCTGTTGAACGGGCGTGCATCTTATCGTCAACCAAGTGGTTCAGTTTCAGCATATACATGTAGCCAACAGTTACTTGACGCTCAAAACGCTCGCCAGTACGACCATCGAATAATGTAATCTGACCTGAAGTTGGCAGACCACCCAATTTCAGCAGTTCTTTGATTTCTTTCTCTTTCGCACCATCAAATACTGGTGTTGCAATTGGCATACCTTTTTTCAGGTTCTCAGCCAAACGCATAACTTCTTCGTCAGAGAAAGTGTTCAAGTCAACTTTCTGGCGTGGATCATCACCTAAATCGTATGCTTTTTGGATAAACTCACGCAGTTTGGCAACTTCTTCTTGCTGTTTAAGCATAGCATTGATTTTCTCACCAATACCTTTCGCTGCCATCCCTAAGTGGGTTTCCAAAATCTGACCGATGTTCATACGTGATGGTACGCCCAGCGGGTTCAGAACGATATCAACTGGGTTACCGTTTTCATCGTAAGGCATGTCTTCAACTGGGTTGATTTTTGAGATAACACCTTTGTTACCATGGCGACCCGCCATTTTATCACCCGGTTGGATCTGACGTTTAACAGCCAGATAAACCTTAACAATTTTCAGTACACCCGGTGCTAAGTCATCACCTTGAGTAATTTTACGACGTTTTGCATCGAGTTTTTTCTCGAACTCAGATTTCAGTTCGTCATACTGTTCAGCTAATTGCTCTAACTGGTTTTGCTTCTCTTCGTCAGCTAAAGATAACTCTAACCAACGGTCGCGAGGTAGTTTGTCCAGTTTTTCAGCTTCAATTCCGCCGTTAACCAGTACAGAACGGATACGAGCAAACAGACCTGCTTCGAAAATACGTAGCTCTTCTGTTAAGTCTTTCTTCGCATCACGTAACTGAGTTTCTTCGATCTCTAATGCACGTTTGTCTTTCTCTACGCCGTCACGGGTAAATACTTGTACGTCAATAACCGTACCAGATACACCGTTAGGAACACGTAAAGAAGAGTCTTTAACGTCTGATGCTTTTTCACCGAAGATAGCACGTAACAGTTTCTCTTCTGGCGTCAGCTGAGTTTCACCTTTAGGTGTCACTTTACCAACCAGAATATCGCCGCCTTTCACTTCCGCACCAATATACACGATACCGGATTCGTCAAGTTTAGACAGGGCAGCTTCACCAACGTTTGGAATATCTGCAGTGATTTCTTCAGGCCCTAATTTAGTGTCACGAGACACACAAGAGAGCTCTTGAATATGAATAGTTGTAAAACGGTCTTCTTGAACAACACGCTCAGAAACTAAGATGGAGTCTTCGAAGTTATAACCATTCCATGGCATGAATGCCACGCGCATGTTTTGACCAAGTGCTAATTCACCGAGGTCTGTTGAAGGACCATCCGCTAACACGTCACCACGTTCAACTGGCTCGCCTAAAGATACACAAGGCATCTGGCTAATACAGGTGTTCTGGTTAGAACGGGTATATTTAGTCAGGTTATAAATATCGATTCCAGCTTCGCCTGGGTACATCTCATCTTCGTTAACTTTGATAACGATACGAGAAGCATCAACGTACTGAACCGAACCACCACGTCTTGCAACAGCAGTAACACCAGAGTCAACCGCTACTGCACGTTCCATACCTGTACCAACTAATGGTTTGTCAGCACGCAGAGTAGGAACCGCTTGACGTTGCATGTTCGCACCCATCAATGCACGGTTGGCGTCATCGTGTTCAAGGAATGGGATCAGAGACGCACCAACAGAAACAACCTGTTGAGTCGAAACGTCCATATATTCAACCTGTTCACGGCTGAATAAGCTTGACTCACCTTTGTTACGGCAAGTGATCAGTTCTTCAACAAAGCTACCATCATCACCTAAAACGGTATTTGCCTGAGCAATGATGAAGTTACCTTCTTCAATTGCAGACAGATAATGGATTTCGTCTGTCACTAAGCCATCACGTACTAAACGGTATGGGGTTTCTAAGAAACCGTACTCATTGGTCTGTGCATAAACAGATAATGAGTTGATCAGACCGATGTTTGGACCTTCAGGCGTTTCGATTGGACAGACACGACCATAGTGAGTTGGATGAACGTCACGTACTTCGAAGCCCGCACGCTCACGAGTCAGACCACCTGGGCCTAACGCAGAGATACGACGTTTGTGCGTAATTTCAGACAGCGGGTTGTTCTGGTCCATAAATTGTGACAACTGGCTGGAACCAAAGAACTCTTTAACTGCGGCTGAAATTGGTTTCGCGTTGATCATATCTTGTGGCATTAATGCATCGAGGTCGCCCAGAGAAAGACGCTCTTTCACTGCACGCTCAACACGAACCAGACCGACACGGAATTGGTTCTCAGCCATTTCACCAACGGAACGAATACGACGGTTACCTAAGTGGTCGATATCATCCACTTCGCCTTTACCGTTACGGATATCGATGAGTTTACGCATCACCTCGATGATGTCTTCTTCACTCAAGATACCTGAACCTTCAATTTCTTCACGGTTCAGTGAACGGTTGAACTTCATACGACCTACAGCAGACAAGTCGTAACGGTCTTCAGAGAAGAACAAGTTCTCGAACAGGTTTTCAGCTGCTTCGCGGGTCGGTGGTTCACCAGGACGCATCATGCGGTAGATTTCTACTAATGCACTCAGACGGTCGTTAGTTGGGTCGACACGAACGGTTTCAGAAATGTAAGCACCGTGATCTAAGTCATTGGTAAACAATGTTTCAATTGTTTTATGACCAGACTGGCTCAGACGTGCCAACATGTCTAAAGAAAGTTCCATGTTTGCTGCACAAATCAGCTCGCCAGTACTTTCATCAATGTAATCTCTAGCAACAACTTTACCTGCGATATATTCAACAGGAACTTCGATGCTATTGACTTCTTCTTTTTCTAACTGACGAATGTGACGTGCAGTGATACGGCGGCCTTTCTCTACATAGACTTTACCGTTCGCTTCGATATCAAAAGAAGCAGTTTCACCACGTAGACGCTCAGGAACCAGCGTCATCATCAGTTTATTATCACGGATTTGGAATACTGTTTTTTCGAAGAACAGGTTTAAAATTTCTTCGGTATTGTAATCCATTGCACGCAGAATAATGGTCGCAGGTAATTTACGGCGACGGTCAATACGCACAAACAGGTTATCTTTCGGGTCAAATTCGAAATCAAGCCATGAACCACGGTAAGGGATAATACGTGCGTTATAGAGCACTTTACCTGAAGAGTGTGTTTTACCTTTATCGCTATCGAAGAATACACCTGGACTACGGTGTAACTGAGAAACGATAACACGCTCAGTACCGTTGATAACGAAAGTTCCGTTTTCAGTCATGAGTGGAATTTCACCCATGTAGACTTCTTGTTCTTTGATGTCTTTAACAGTTCCTTCCGGTGCTTCACGCTCATAAACGATGAGGCGTAATTTCACACGTAAAGGCGCAGAGTAAGTTACACCGCGAATTTGACATTCTTTAACATCAAAAACAGGCTCGCCTAAACGATAGCTGACATATTGTAATTCAGCATTACCGCTGTAGCTCTGAATTGGAAACACAGAACGGAAAGCTGCTTCCAGCCCATTCTGGCCATCTGGATCTTGCTCGATAAACTTCTGGAACGAGTCAAGTTGGATAGAAAGGAGATAAGGTATGTCCAAAACTTGTGGACGTTTACCAAAATCCTTACGAATACGTTTTTTCTCGGTATAGGAGTAAACCATTGGTTTCCTCAGCTCGTTGATCAGTGACCCAAGTGGTTAGCTCTTAGTGTAAGAGACTGAACCGCAACGCGTTTTTTATAAGAAACGGAAAATGAATACTTTCCTTAATACTCATTGCTATTACTCTTAAATCATTTCATTGTGTTGCCATGGCTACCGAGCTACCCGAGCGGGTCGTAGCGAAGAACACAGTATATTAAGTCGTCAATAGAAAGAAGTATTGGAGGGTTGTTGTTAACATTAAAACTGCGTGAAAAGCTGTTAACACCCATCACGCTTTACAGCGCAAAAAGGCTGGTGATTAAAAAATCACCAGCCGTCAGCCTAATTAGATCAGGCTGCGTTCTTGAAATTGAACTTATTTAAGTTCAACAGAAGCGCCTGCTTCTTCAAGAGCTTTCTTCAGAGTTTCAGCTTCGTCTTTGCTTGCAGCTTCTTTGATAGTCGCTGGAGCTGACTCTACCATGTCTTTAGCTTCTTTCAGGCCAAGACCGGTTGCGCCACGAACTGCTTTGATAACTGCAACTTTGTTACCGCCGATAGCAGACAGAACAACGTCGAATTCAGTTTTTTCTTCAGCAGCTTCAGCAGGACCCGCAGCAACAGCAACAGCTGCAGCAGCAGAAACGCCGAATTTTTCTTCCATCATAGTAATCAGTTCAACAACGTCCATTACAGACATTTCTGCAACTGCATCAAGGATTTGGTCTTTAGTGATAGACATAACAAGTGTTCCTAAAATTCAGAAATAGTTTATACGTTAAAAAGCAACGAAGGAAAGGGCTTATGCAGCTTCTTTCTGATCGCGCAGAGCAGCCAGAGTACGAACCAATTTGCCGGCAGCGGCTTCTTTCATGGTTGCCATCAGGCGTGCGATTGCTTCATCGTAAGTTGGGAGAGTTGCCAGACGATCGATATCTTTCGCTTGGATTAACTCACCTTCAAAGGCCGCAGCTTTAATCTCAAATGCTGGATTCGCTTTCGCGAACTCTTTGAACAGACGAGCGCCAGCGCCCGGGTGTTCGTTAGAGAAAGCAATTAAGGTTGGACCGACAAACACGTCTTTCAGTACATCGTAAGAAGTACCTTCAACAGCACGGCGGATCAGTGTGTTACGAACAACACGGATATAAACGCCAGCTTCGCGACCTGCTTTACGCAGTTCAGTCATTTTTGCTACAGTTACGCCGCGTGAATCGGCAACAACTGCAGAAAGCGCGCCTTTGGCTACTTCGCTGACTTCAGCAACAATCGCTTGTTTGTCTTGAAGATTTAGTGCCATTAGCTTCTTGCTCCTGGATTAACCGGGAAAACCCCGGGACTCACATCACTCAGGTACAACATGTACTTGAGCGCTAAAACACGGTGAGCAGAATAGAATCCAGAATAAAATTCTAGGTATCTCTGTCACCGTCTACGCAGGTAAATTAAGTAGCTAATATAACCACACCTGCGGTCTTGGACGGGGTCTGGAAAGGCCAGACTCCATACCGAAATTTGTGGTTTGTTGAGCATGTTACTATACCCAACAAACTCAAGGCGTCAAATTTTATACAAATTTGACGCAAAGGTAAAGCCTAATTACCAATTAGCCGGGGCTATAGCAATTAAACTGTCGCTGACAGACCAGATTGGTCAACAGCAACACCTGCACCCATAGTGGTAGACAGGCTAACTTTCTTGATGAAAACACCTTTAGCAGAAGCTGGTTTTGCTTTTTTCAGCGCGATCAGCAGTGCTTCTAAGTTTTCTTTCAGATTGTTAGTGTCGAAATCAACTTTACCGATTGTGGTGTGGATGATTCCGTTTTTGTCATTACGGTAACGAACCTGACCTGCTTTAGCATTGTTAACTGCTTCAGCAACGTTTGGAGTTACAGTACCAACTTTCGGGTTTGGCATCAGACCACGTGGGCCCAGAACTTGACCTAATTGGCCAACAACGCGCATTGCATCTGGAGAAGCAATAACAACGTCAAAGTTCATTTCGCCCGCTTTGATTTTATCAGCCAGATCTTCCATACCTACCAGTTCAGCACCTGCAGCTTTAGCAGCTTCAGCGTTTGCGCCTTGTGCGAACACAGCAACGCGAACTGAACGGCCAGTACCGTGTGGCAGTACAGTTGCACCGCGAACGTTTTGGTCAGATTTACGAGCATCGATGCCCAGGTTGATAGCTACGTCAACGCTTTCTACGAATTTAGCAGTTGCTAATTCTTTCAGCAGTGCAACGGCTTCGTTGATATCATACTGTTTAGTTACATCAACTTTTTCACGGATATTGCGCATGCGCTTAGTCAGTTTAGCCATTGTCTTAGTCCTCCACTACCAGGCCCATGGAACGAGCAGTACCTTCAATTGAACGCATCATTGCGTCAACATCAGCACCAGTCATGTCCGCAGCTTTAGTTTCAGCGATTTCGCGAATCTGAGCAGAGGTCACTTTACCAACTTTATCTTTGTTAGGCTTGCCTGAACCAGACTTAACGCCAGCTGCTTTTTTCAGCAGAACTGCTGCAGGTGGAGTTTTGGTAACGAAAGTGAAAGAACGGTCTGCATAAACAGTAATAACAACAGGAATTGGTAAACCTTTTTCCAGGCTGTCTGTTTTTGCGTTGAACGCTTTACAGAATTCCATGATGTTAACACCTTGTTGACCCAGAGCTGGACCAACTGGTGGACTTGGGTTCGCCATACCAGCTGCAACTTGCAGCTTAACGTAGGCTTGAACTTTCTTAGCCATGATATTTCCTCTAGATGGGTGATAGCGCCTTACGGTTTGCAAGGCTCCCCGTTACATTAAACATGTCCCGCACATTAATTTGCGCCGAACATAAAAACAAAAGGCGCGAAATTGTAGTCAAATTTCACGCCTTTTGCAAGTCAGTTTTGTCGCTTAGATTAGGCTTTTTCTACCTGACCAAAATCCAATTCGACTGGAGTTGCACGACCGAAGATAGAAACAGAGACTTTTAAGCGGCTCTTTTCATAATCAATTTCTTCAACAACACCGTTAAAGTCAGCAAATGGACCTTCACTAACACGAACCATTTCACCTGGTTCAAACAGTGTTTTCGGACGTGGTTTATCACCAACTTGTTGTAAGCGGTTCATGATAGCGTCAACTTCTTTATCGCTAATTGGCGCTGGACGATCTGACGTTCCGCCAATGAACCCCATTACACGCGGTACACTACGCACTAAGTGCCAAGAGTCATCGTTCATGACCATTTGGACCAAGACATAGCCTGGGAAGAATTTACGTTCACTCTTACGGCGCTGACCGCTACGGATTTCAACAACTTCTTCTGTTGGAACCATAACTTCGCCAAAAGAATCTTCCATAGCATGTAATTTGATATGTTCACGTAAAGATTGTGCTACGCGACCTTCAAAACCAGAGAATGCCTGAATGACATACCAGCGCTTTTTAGGTGAATCGGACATTTAGAATAACCTCAGGCTTGTAATAAATGAAACTAAACGCACCAGGATACCATCTAGTCCCCACAGTATTAAAGACATTACAGCCGTTACTGCAGCAACAATTAAAGTAGTTTGTAATGTTTCCTGGCGAGTAGGCCAAATGACTTTTCTCATCTCGACGCGAGCTTCGCGTGCAAACGCCAGTGTTGCTTTACCTTTTGTAGTCCATAAAGCGACAGCACCTGCAATAGCGACAACAGCCACAACTGCAAATGCACGCAGCGCGAGATTATATTGACGGAAGTAATAATTACCAACAATAGCAATTATTAATAAGGCACAGACAATGACCCACTTGAAGATGTCTGCACTGCGTCCACTTCCTTGAGCTTCGCTATTCGCACTCATAATTCAACCTGTTACCATGAAGTATGTACATAGCCTGCTTGTTTACAAAGGTAAAACAACCAAGCCAAACCAATAGAATATGCCAACATATCCCTCAATTACTACAAACTAAGCCTGCAAAATTGAATAGGGATATCAATAACATTACCTGCGATCTAAAAGTAATTAGCCTTGTTAATGGAGGTAATTAGCGTTATTCGTTCTGCAAATATAACAAATTGCAGTAACATTTTATTTCGCAAGTACTACTTGTACGTCAGTACTATCACTTTACAAGTGCTACCCATTTCACAAGTGCTATTCCATTTTGCAGGAATTTCAGCATGCTCAGTAAATTTTTTGACTACACAAATAAGAAAATGACATTCTTTTTGTGGCAGCGGTAAAATATACCATATCTTCTGAGCAAAACCTTAATAAATCTCATATAACTGCGCAAAGGAGTCCGCACAGTTATCAATTCGTTGTTTCAGAGCCTATCTCACCAATAATTATCGAAATGATTGATGAGATAGGTTCTTAATTTTGCAACGTCTGAATTTTGCAATGTATAAAAAGGACGTCTATTAGACGCCCTTTTTTACTAAGTAGTTCTTTCTTATTCAGAAAGAGCGGTATTATGCAATGA
>NZ_JAMPOT010000027.1:0-13176 GCF_028480685.1 Providencia sp. PROV174 | reverse complement strand
TGGATTATTTTTCAACCGAAATACATTTAGTTAATTTAGTAGCACAATATTATTGGTTGAAAAGAAATTAATATTATTTCTCTGTTTCCATCTTTGTTAAAATTATTTGGTATCTTTAAATAATCAAATATCAAAAAACGACATAACTGTTTAATTATGAATAGGCTATTCAACTCATTTATGAGTAAATTTAATTATTTTTTTTGTTATTCTATTTATTATTTTTTAATTAGCGCAATAGTGATTAATCGGCGTAATAACCAATCGTTAAGGTTGCTGAAAAATCACCGTCATCTGAGTCACAATCTGTTTTAGCACAACGTAATTTAGCATTGATCATTTTTGTTTCACTCGTGCTTTTCATGTTATCCCATATGATTGAAGCTACATCAGGTTTGGCTAGTGCGGTTTGGTTGGCACTAATAACAGGTGTTCCATCTAATAATTGAACACCTATCACCCCATTAGGGTCATCATTAAAGAAATTATTGCTGCCCGCTAACGTATTTCCAGATGCTAGATAAACAATCGCTGTTGTTTGATCCGTGCTGGTGCAATTTTTTAAACCAATCGAAAAATTTTTTGACACTGTATCATTCTTAATTTCACTGATTGTCGTCACACCGGATGAATTGCCTAATATAATTTCATTAGGAACATCAATTTCACAGGTTTTCGCTAAAAATAAAACAGAAAACTCGTATTGAATCTGATAGTTATCTGCGGCCATTGCTGGGTAATACATGAACACCATTAGAAGAGTCAGTAATCGCTGTTTTATTTTTTTCATGACCATCAATCCTGATAATATTCAAAAGTAACAGCGGCATTCGCATTGCCCGGTTTAACATTATTTTCGCGCTTCACTAAGCTGACTCGGTAATTAACGACAACGGAATCACTCGTTGTAGAAGGAAACGTTGAAACTCCGCCATCGCTGACGGCTTGGCAGTTCTGATTATTGTTATCACAAGACTCAAGTAAAAAACCCGTTTTAGTTGTGTCTGCTAAACCAAAGAAAACACCATTATTAAACTGAGTAGATGCTGCTGATTTTGATTTTACTTTAATTTTTTTATCGCTATTAGCAGGGAAATTTTTGCATACAATGGTGTAAGAAAAATTTTCACTTTGTATAGGTTTATTAATTGGGTTGCTATCGACCTCAGAGGCAATTAATGTACCATTTTGGCTAAAATCGATGTATTTATCTAATTCACTATTATCATCAAATTCACAAGTTCCTTTAATGATCTTGGTTTTGAACTGGATTTGTCCATTTTGCGCAACCAATTGACTGGAGAAAAAAACCATTCCCAGTACCAATAAGGTTTTACTCAATAGTCCCATGATATTCATTATATCCTCCAAGATCGTTGATAACGGCCCATTTCACTGCTCGCGTTTTCAATTGGGCTGTATAATTCATGTCAGTGAATGGTGCAATTACATTATTTTGTTTATTTAACTTAATTGCTTTGTTATTAACGAATAAACCAGCTAAATTAATATAATAAGGTGAATTATTGATTAGCTTAATGCCATTAGCATTTTGAGTTATTTTAATACTCTTAAATGCATCCTCTTGAATCATTGTCAAATTAGCAGGGCGATAAAAAATCTTAATTACACTTTCTAGTCCAACTTTAACGCCATCCGCTTTATTTGATTCAGGAACATTTCTGGAATGAAAGTAATACATACTTTCGCGATCTTTCGGAAACTTATGTGAGATTGCTTTAATTTTAATAATATTGCGTTGTTTCGGTGCTAATTTAAAAATAGAAGGTGTAATGACAAATAATCCTTCAGAAGGTATTTTGCTATCTAATTGTTGTGTAATAAAACTTGCCACTAAATACGATTTATTGTCTTCATTACGAGCTGTAATAGCAGCAGAATTAGTTGCTTCTTCAATAATAATACGGGTTTGACTTAAACCAACACCCGCTTGAGCAACAAATGAAAATGTTAATAAGATAAAAAATAGAGATTTTAATTTTAGCATTTTATTTTCTCTTATATAGCAGGCAGTAATTAATTACTGCCTGCCTTACTAGCTAAACTAACGGACGACTTTTATTAGTCGTAAGCAACACTGAAGGTTACTGGTACGTTTAAGTTTTGAGCGACAGCATCAGTCGTTGTTGCATAAAGACCTGCCACCATTGGAATGATGTAGTCATTTTGACCAGTAACTTTCAGGTCTGCAATTTCAGTTGCAGTGTTAGGGTTGATAGCCGTTTTTGCTTTACCAGCCGCTAACTTAACACCGATTTGTGATGCTTGAGCATCAGCAAACATATCTGAGTGTCCAGTTAATGCTTCACCCGTAGCTAAGATAGAAACAGAAGTTGCATTTGCAGCTTCGTTATTGCCACCTGCGTCACCGTTATAAACTTTAGTACAGTTATTTAAAACTAAGTTAAAGTTTGCTTCTGATAATGCTTTAGCAGTATCAATTTTTTCGTTTGAGTGAGTTCCTAAGCTGATTAAATCTTTAGAAGCGCTAATATCACAAGTTGCAGCAACTAAACGAGCATTAAAGTTAACTGTTGCATCTTGAGCGGCAAAAGCTTGAGAAGAAAGAGTTGCAACAGTGAATGCGCCAATCAGAGCAAGTTTATTGAATTTCATAATCATCATTCCTAAGTATGTGAGAAAATATTAATTTAATTTTTTAAATTAATAGATATTTAAATTTTTATATTTCAGATTAAGTTTTTATTCTATTAATACAGATTAAAAAAATCCAAACATCATTATTTAAATACCCATTAATAAACAATTTATTCATATTGGCTATTTAATAAATAATTGACTTTTTCGTAAAAACTTAATTTTAAAATGTCTTAGTATTTATTTGGTAAACACTCGTTCACCGGAGTGCGTGGATAATATTAATTATACTCCAATAAGTTGTCAAACAAGCGAAAAATGCATCATTATGTTTTTTGAATAGGTTTCAAATTATTATTTCCAATTGATTTCATGCGGTTACACAAACAATGGTCAAACCAACTAATACCCTACGCATTTTTTAGATTAAAAAACCAGAAATCATGCAAAAATAGAGTTAATACAGTTGAAAACACTTAAATTAATATCTATACATAATTTGTCGCTAAATTTAACACACTAGATGAGTAGGAAGAGAAAGTGTTACTAACAACTACGAGGTGTAATAAAAACACCAATTAGTTAGATATTATTAACACTTAAATTAATATTTATTATTTTTTACTCCATAGCTATAGTTGCTCTAAATAATACCTTACTCAATTCATAAGAATATTCTGATGCATTCTATTTGTAATATTAAATTTATGCGTTCTATATAATTGCTGCGTACTCATTTCCTATCCGATTCTAAAAGATAATAGCGCTCAACAAAGAAACACTTTCTCAATCAGAACATCACGATAATAAAGAGGAGAGGTAAGAAAGCCTCATCCTCGTTGGTATCGTGAAATTCTAAAAGAAAGGAGTAGAAGAAAGAATAACATGATAAACAAGCAAATTGCGCTTCCCTTGAGCGCTATTTGCCTTACAAAAAATCACTTAAATTTGAGTTGCTTCACAGCCTCATCAATATCAATTTCATCTTCTGAAAATGTTAAAGCGGTTCCATGTAATGTGCTAATTTCTAACTTTTTCAAGGAGCGCATTTGGTCCGGTTTATCTGATTTAGGTTTAATACTATTCATCAAGGCACCAATTGATAACACTGTATTTTCTTTATCAATACGTGTATCAGCAGGCACTTCCACCGAATAAACTCGATAAGATTTTATGGATGTAATCTTAATGCGCTCACCTGCAATATAAATATATTTGCTTTCAGGTATGACTTTGACCGCAAATGCAGACAACCCTTTATTATTTGTCGTCGGTTCGAAAGTAACTACGGCATTTTTTTTAATCAACTCAGGGTTGGCAACTTTAACCACATGAAAATAACGGTTATCGCCATTCTCATCTTTGATAAATCCAAAACCTTTATCTTCGAACCATGTTGTGATCGTTCCATTCATCGCCATTACCGCCTAATTAATCTTTTATTGACTCAGTTTTTACAACGCGCAGTATAGAGCACAATGCGTGTGCAGACTACGGCTTTACTTTTAGTCTGAGTGATAAATTTACGCGATGCAAGCGGCAAGTATTCGCCTGCATACTAAAAATTAGTTATTATCAACAGCTATTTTTTGTTGGAAAGGCTAATGACTGAAATCATCGACACCTTTATTGCGCCGCCCTGCCACGGTAAGATAGAAATTATCTATCAGGATGAGCATCTTGCCCTTATTAATAAGCCAAGTGGCTTACTCAGCCTTTCAGGAAAAAACCCACAAAATTTAGATTCAGTCCATCACCGATTAGTACAAATCTTCCCTGAATGTACTCTTGTTCACCGTCTCGATTTTGGTACATCAGGATTGATGGTGATTGCGCGTAATAAAGCAGTGAATGCCGCTCTGAGCCAGCAATTTAGCCAACGAACGGTAATTAAAATATATCAAGCTCTACTTTGTGGTCACTTAACTGATGATGAGGGTATCATTGATGCTGCAATAGCAAGAGACCCAGCACTGTTTCCTCGCATGTCTCTTTGCGAAATTAATGGCAAACCTGCCCGCTCCCACTATCACGTGATTGAACGCCTGTATCACCCTTTAGATAGTGGCACATTACTTCCAGTAACTCGAGTCCAATTAGTTCCAGAAACGGGTCGAACGCATCAGCTTCGTATTCATTGCCAACAATTAGGCCACCCTATATTAGGCTGTGACTTATATGGGGGCCAAATACCAGAGCATGCATCTCGGCTCATGTTGCACGCCAGCGAACTACATTTTGTTCATCCCATTAGCCAAGAAAGAGTGAATACTCGCTGTGCTAGCCCGTTTTAACGCCCAAGCAACCACTGTCTCATTTTATGGCTGGCAAAATAAATTGCCCAGCCCTGTAAATGCACATCACTAGCAGTACTTCAATTCAAGTTATAACGAGTATTACCACATTAAGTCATCAGGAATTTTAAAATCTGCGTATGGGTCGTCTTCATCCAGCTCTTCTTGGCTCAATGCATTATTTAATACAATGCTATCCGCATCCCTTTGCATAATTTTATCCGCTACACTTGCAGGGATAATCACATACTCATTGTTATCGCTATTCTCAATCGCTAAACGAGCAATCGCCAGACGGCCGCTGATCAACTGTGTTTGTGTTATTTTATCTACAACAACTTGCTTGATCACATTGTTATCTGTGAAATTGAAGCTAATATCTCCCTTTGAAATATCAACTTTATTCATTTCAATAAGTTGTTTAACTTGTGCTTTAAACTCTTTGGATTGCACCATTTGTTTATGCTGTTCGCTCAGTTGTTTATCACGCTCAAGCTGCGCTTTTTTATTCTCTTCTACGGCTTCCCTTGCTTCACGCGCTTGAACGCGTGATTTTTTAGCTGTTCTTTGCACTTTTGCCATTTTCTTGCTGGTGACTAATCCTGCTTTTAACATTTGCTCTTGTAAGGTGAGTTTTGCCATCTTCGCCTCTAAATCTATCAGATAATTATGTGATTATACCTGTAGCCGCTGAGACCTGATAGGCTTTGAGCTTCATTGATAGAGAAATTATGTGATGTTATTTAAGAAAATATGCTAACGAGGATAATTCAAAATTCGGCGTGTTTAACTTATTTTATCTAAAATGTCTTTATAAAAAACCATCAATATATTGTGCTTTTTTATAAACACGATTTACTCAGTAACCATAGAGAGTTGATGAGAAAAAATAGAGGTTTTTATCCACATAAAAACCTCTCTACTTCAATAACTACGGAGTGGACATAATAATGGTAGCTGCTGAACTAAACTGGCCTTCTATCAATTCATTTGGAGATAAATTAGGTTTTTTAACTAGCGTGAACATCAGTGTGTCTCTACCATGCCCATTTTCTATTTTTGAATCGAAATGTCCATTCATAGGGGAAACTCTTTGCCCTTGATGATAAATCTCAACACCTAATCCCGGCATAATAGGACCTTGACTACCAATATCTCCAGTTCTAACAAGTAAAGCGTCAGATGAAAAAGTCGAAGTTTCTCCACTTATAATCATCTTTATTGGCGCTGTCAGATTATTATCTTCACAACTATAAGTGATTTCTGCGTTACGTTGAAAACGGCTTGCACTTCCCACCGTTGAAATGCCCGATGCATTTACTGTTTCAAAATCAACGATGATGATTTGGTTATCATTGATATCACACGTACCCGTTCCAACAACCACATCATTACCCGCATAGAAATTCCATTTAAAATAAGCATGGTCAATATGCTGATTACTATTTACAAATGTCGCATATTTATGGAGATCTAACGTCATCAGCAAATCGCCTTTTCTTACCAAAACAGATGGCGTTGGTTTAACATTTACCTGTAAATATAATTTAATTTGTAAAGGTTCACTTGCTGTGGTTAAACGAAATACTTGAATTTCTTTACCGCTAAATGGTGCTAAATAGTAAGCACCACGCACGACCACTCCTGCTTTTAATTCTGGGTTATTCTTAAATGTGGGGCCAAGGTCAGCACCAGTCACATTTAAATAATCAACATAAGCACTAGGGGCTTCATTACGGCAGGTCATAAAATCACTCACATCCGCGAATTCATTTATACGATTAGGTACAGCAAAAATATCATTATCTAGAGGAACATCATAAATACTTTGTGTTCCCCCACCAACTTCTTGTCCTCCATTAGTTTTACACTGGAAAGCAAAAATAGTCGGGGAAAATAATAAGGTTGCGAGAAGTAATATTAATATCTTCATTGTTACTGATACCTTAATCATAAATTAAACTAAAAATAGCGGTTGCAGTAAAATGGCCAAACGCAATACTTTTATTTTTTATTGCATCAGGTTCCCCTTGCACATTCGCATTAAAACTTAAAATATTCGTACCATTCTCTAAATTGTATGCAGGCGTCGTACTATTAATAGGAATTTTTTTACCACTATATTCTAAGATTTCAATTCCGATGCCAGAAGCCATGCTGCCAGAATCTAATGCAAGAAGGCCAGGTAAACGAGTATTTTCGCTTCCTGTAAACTTAACGGTCACCGTTCTAAAGATACTATTATCACAGTCATCTAAATGAATATTAAAATTTTCAAGTGGCGTTTTTTGGTTAATATAGAGGTATTTATTAACAATAGTACCAAAGTCCACAATGATATTTTCATCACCAGGTCTTACTGTACAAGCTTCAGCGACAAGTTGTCCTCGTATCTTAATTTCACCGATTTGACCATTTTTTGCCTGACTCAGTAACGGAAAAAATAACAAACTTAATAGCATCGAGAGTATTATTTTTTTAAATTTATAAAAATTGAAATTTAAGTTATTCATATAAATACCTTCAATGCTATATCAGAAAACCTATTAAGATTATTCATAAGTTATTTGAAAAGAAATAACACTTCGATAAGCTCCAGCCTGTAAATTCTCTGCAATTCTTACGGGAGTTACATAATAAGTTAAAATATTTTGTCCCGTAGAAATAAGCTCAGGTTCACTGTACTCACCAAAAGCAATTTCTTTTCCTTTAGGATTAGTTATCTGTAATCCAAGCCCATTAACACCTTCAACTCTCGCTATGTTCGGCCTAAAAGGAACAACTGGCGTGATAAACCTAATTTTCATACCTGGCTGGGAAATACTCCATGTAACATTACCGGATTTATTGTTTCTCAAAACCGTTGGGGTTTCGATACAATCCAATAACTCGATGTTTATCGGCGTCTTGTGGCCTTGGGCGCCAATTGTTTTTAATGATGCAGTTTCAATATTTCCTAAATCAACGGATTGAAATGCAGAATCCATCGATAAATGGCATGCACTCTCCGTTAATGATCCATAAACGAAAATTTTGCCATTTGCACCTTCAACATTCCAATTGCCTGTTGTGTTATAGATGGCATTATTTGATGCCGCATATATCACAGCTGAATGAAATATGAGAGATAATCCAAAGAGTAAGGAAAAGCTTTTTTGATTAATCATCATTTTCCTCTCTATTTATTTTCAGGAACAACCTGACATGTATTTGCTTGACATTTAAATTGAAGTTTTGGCCGGCCACCATAGTCATTTATATAGGTCAATACCGGATTCGCCCCCACAGTAGAACTTGGAACTCCTAATTTTTCTTCACTAAATGGTGCAACCATAACTGCCTTAAAATTCTGATTTACTGGTGAATCTTTTCGCTCAGCCGCACCAATAATCGTGATATAAAAGGGAGTTGGGTTTTTAATGATATATTGGTCGCCTTGCTTAATAAGCTGTGTTTTTTCTTGCCAAGGGTTATTCAGCATTTCTGTTTCGCTTAGCATGATACTTTTAGGACGATAAAATAATTTAATTTTGCTCTGTAATGCTAATTGCAAAACATTCGGTTTATCACTTTTTGGCGGGATCTCCCTTAAATTAAAGTAATAAACACTTTCTCTATCCTGAGGTAACTGACTAATTTCAGGAAGCGCCTCGATACGGACTTGGCTTGATTTTTCGGGTTCAACTCGCTGCACCGGCGGTAATACAGCAAACGGTGAAGTGATTTTTATCCCTTGAATATTTTCAATCCACCCTTGAGCCAAATAAGGTAGCTGGTTATTTTTATTAGTAATAGTAATTGAAACGCTTTTTTGATCGCCATTAAAAATAACTCGGGTTCTATCTAAAGCAATTGCCGAGAATGCGCTTACGCTAACTAAACTGCTTAATAAAATAGTACTGATATATAAATTAGTTAATTTTTTCATAGCAATCACTCATTTACAGATTATTATCTGCTTCATTACGTTTATTTGATAATGGTTTACAAGGAATAAATAATCCTTGGTTAATTGTTTCTAAATTTTCAGGAAAATTAATTTCACATTGTGCTTCACCACCCCAATGAATAATCATGACTTCATTTGGGTTGATACCACTAACATAGGCATATCCATTATCAGTGACTATTCCCGTTTCTTTTCCTTTCAAATTCGTGATCTGAGCGCCAAATGGCGGTGCAGAACCGTCAGACATACGCATTGAAAGCATCATCTTTTCACCAGACAACACATTAAATTTGCGATAGCCAATCGCACCTTCTGTTAGTGTCGCTTGAACAATAGAATCCGTTACCTCGGCATTATTCGGTAATGCATTTAAATCGACTTTAACTTTACTGCGGTAGTAGCTATTTAAATCAGGGACAACCACTTTACCAAATGCATTTGATGCAATAGGGATCCCTCGGTCTGATACGGGAATTTTAGCCACACCATCGGTGTCAATCAGCAAACGAGTTCCGCCAATATTTGAGACTCGATGAGCATCCGCACCATTTAAAGTCATGGTAAATCCGCCTTGTGCCCCTACCCCAAATGATGTGTAATTATTATGAATATAGCTGGCATTCGCAGTTAACTTAGTATTATCACCATAATGGGTAATATAGGTGCTTGCGGTTCCACCTTTGTTGGTCGAACCTGCACTAACTTGATAATTGGTTCTATCTGACAATTTGTCATAATAGGTTGCTCGATTAACAGTATCATCCCGTGTTGCTTGTAATGAATAACCAATATTTGCACCATTTCCCCAAGGCATTGAAGCTGAGATATACAGGCCATCATCATTTGTTTCGTTATATTTATTGCGATAGGCCGATAACGAAATATTAATATTCTTCAGGCTTCCCCAATCTAAGGTTTTTGTCACCATTAAATTGTAGCGATTACTTTCTGGCTTATCCCAATAGGTTTGGTGCGAGTAGTTTAAATAAGCTGTAATTCTCGATTCTCTAAAGTTTTTATTTAAAGAAATCACATACATTTCTTTATTACTACCTTGACGCTCACCTGAATCTTTAGCCGTTAAAAAATCGGTTACAGTCATAAAACTGCGTTCTGAGAATCGGTAACCTGCGAACTGAACTTGGCTATCATAGTCATCAAAACGTTTTGAATAGTTTATTCGATAAGAATTACCTGTAAGTTTTTTATCATTAGGAATATTTGCAATAGAATGCGTAATATCGAAAGATAAGGCACCAAATGCCAATAAGTCACGACCGACACCTACGTTGAATGCATTATAGTCTTGGCTATTTAATGAACCAGCAAGCAATGACCAACCATTAGTGACACCCCACGACATTTCACCACTCGCAAATGTATCTCCATTGACATGATGATCCATATCTGTTGGGCGACCCATCGCTAGTTTATATCGAATACTACCTGGTCGAGTTAAATAAGGGATATTGGCTGTTTCAACCTGATATTCTTGAACCGAACCATCCTGCTCTTCGATTCGAACATCTAGTTTTCCCGTCGTCGCATCACTTAAATTTTGAATACGGAAAGGACCCGCGGCGACTTGTTCTTGATAAATAATTCGCCCTTGCTGGCTAACAATCACCGTCGCATTTGTCGTCGCAACACCTGTTATTTCAGGTGCATACCCACGTAAATTAGGTGGTAACATTAAGATATCAGAGCGTAAGCCAACACCTGTAAATCGAAAACTATCGAATAAATCAGTGTTAAAATAGTCCTCACCCAAGGTCAATTTCGCTTTAATACTGGTTAACGCTTTATAGGCGTATAGTCGGCTCCATTGAAAGTCATGCTCATTTTTACTATTCGAGCCAGTTTCTCGTTGAGTACGCCCCTGCCAATCTCCCCTAAAGCGCCATGCACCAAGGTTCACACCTGCGACACCATTTGCTGTCACATTATAGTTGCTATTATTATCATGAGGCTTATTCACTCTTGCGTTTATATTGTAGTCTAAAATAGCCCCTGAAATTCCTTCATCCCACAGAGAAGGCGGATCCCAGTTAGCTGTTCTATATTCAAGGTAGGCTTGAGGTATACTCAGATACAACGTAGAGTCAGATAAATCCCCTCGAGCTTGAAAACCAGGCAAACTGCGTAAATCAAGACACTCATTATTATGCCACCACGTAATTTGCTTCAACGAACTGGCTGTTAATCCTAGCTGCTGGACTTGTTCTGGTGTGATACAAACGAGGCTATCTTCAGGGTCGTTTTCTGGCGCATAGAATGAAAACCGTTGCTCAGGTAAAGTTTCTTTATTTACTTGTACTTTGAGGGGATAAATACCAGGCATAATATAGCCTGCACGTGAGAATTGCTTAATATCAATGTTTTTTTTGTCTTCTAAATCAAATAATGCCGTATTAAATTGTATGGTATCGGCAGCATATAACTGAGCGGATAATGATCCAAATGTAATCATTATCGTTGTCGTTATTATATTTATTTTGTGTTGTTTAAAAAACATAAAAAACATCCCTAAAACACCAATATAATTTCTTAGAATTAATAATAATCGACCTTGAACCTTAATAAGGTTTGGTAATTACCCGCTTTAACAGGATGATAATTGGTGACTAATTGCATTTGATATTTCAGGATCATTGTCCCTGGCGTAATTCCTAATGCAGGTAATGGCTTTCCTGGTGTAATGGAATATCCCGATATATCATGCAATGCCAATTGCACTCCTTTTGCTTCACCCGAGAGTGTGAAAAAATCTCCTTCTGATGGACCATCAAAAGTGACTTCGAGTGAATTCCATTCGTTATTATCTTTCGAATATTTTTCCCAACGACAATCAATGAGCTTAATATTGAATTCTTTTATGGGGCCTTTCCCAACTTCACGGATATAGCTTGTTGGAAGTACCCCCATATTAATGGTCTGATCCCTAGACCCAATATCTATTGCGCAGGCAGTATCGACTATTTCGCCATTCATCGTGACTTTACCCCATCCATGAGATGATGCAGCCATTTGTGGCGAAAGAAATAATGTTAGAAGAAATAGGGAAGATACTTTGCTTCGCAAATAGATAAATCCTTTCACTTTAACCTCTGACTTAATTTGGTGATTAATAGAGGAACACAAAGGTATTCCTCTTAAATTAATCAATTAGTTATAAGTTAAGGTAAAGTTAGTTACGCCTTCGAATTTACCTAATGGAATTTTATCAACCGCAACGTTTGCACCTTGTACATAAGCGCTATAACGTAATGTATTATCACCCGCTTGTAATTGATGTTCTTGAGCTGTTGCAACTCCCATATCTAACGCTGCGCCATTAGTATCCGTTAATTGAATACCCACGTTGCCAGCAATAGTTGGGTCTGTTGCATCTAAGCCTGTTACACCGAGTAATTTAGAATTAAAAGCAGCGCTAGAACCAGAGAATGTGATACTCACTTTATCGTTGTACACTTTATCATCTGCATCTTTCGGGAATACACAATCTTCCAATTCAATATTGAATTGCTTCGCGCTAGAAGTACCGCCATTCGCTAAAACAGAGTTAGCGATTTGGCCTAACCATACTGTTTGGTCAATAGAATCTGAACTAATTGAGCAAGGTGCATCGATGATTTCACCTTTAAATGTGACTTTACCATGCCCTTGATCAGCGAGTGCTGGAGATGCAATAGCGGCAGAAACTAGTGCGGCTAAAAATACTTTTTTCATTTGAACCTCATTTATATATAACAACGTGATGATTACCCAACATGATGTAGGGTATAGTTAGAATTTATTATTTTTAAAATAACTATTTGCTGTATAAAGAATTTAAAATAATTTCTGTTTGTCGATTAAAAATATAATGATAGTTATCCTTTTCATCGGATAAACATTCACTATTGTGAATAAATGAATTAGCACTAGGATTTTTTTCATTTATTTTCAATGATACACTTTCAAAAAATGCACTCGGGCTAATTTCTAGATAAAATAAAATTGAAAATAGCATTCCACAGTTAATGCTACATATTCCTCTTTCATAACGAGATATTTGTTGTTGTGATATCTTTAATTTTTTAGCTAGATCACTACCACTAAGCCCTTTCTCTTTTCTAAGATGCGATAATTCCATGCCAATTTGTTCAGTTAGTATTTTCTGAAAGCTATCTATACTGGTCTTTAATTTATTACTTTTCATATCTCACCAATTAAAGCCTTGTGTAATGTGGCAAAACAATCAGAACCGCTCATAAAGTGAACAATTTTATTTTTTGAAATACAAAAAAACGCAACAAAATAAATCAAAATGTT
>NZ_JAMPOT010000026.1:0-49181 GCF_028480685.1 Providencia sp. PROV174 | reverse complement strand
AACATTTTGATTTATTATGTTGCATTACAGATTGATTTTTATAGACATTTTATTTAACCAATTGATTACCATTGATAATTGATTAATTTTTTTGTTATATATTATATTTCTGTATTTTAAAGCATCAATTAAAGGTTTTTAACTCACAAAAACCAAAAATATGAATTTATCATCTAAATGATTTCACTTACATCGTGTCATTTCACAGAGTGGCTTTATTTAGCAATCAAAAATGGACTATTATTGTGAAAAAAATGATTAAAATATGATAACAATTAGTTAACCACGAAAGTGGTTTACTGACACTCTTAATTGGAGTAATTAAATCATGATAATTCAAAAAAAATGAATAAATAAAATTATTAACTAATTTTATTTTTAAAGGCTGGAAAATAAATTAGTTGAGTATGTTGTTTGTGGCTTTAAAAATAATTATTGCCCTTAATATGCATAAGAATACCTCAGTTTTATCAAATCAATTGCCTAAATAACTGAGGTATTCTTGGTGTTTAGTTCATATTATTATGTTTAGTGCTAGCCTTATGTTGATACAAGTGATTAAATTGCTTATTGATTCAACCAAATACCACTAAACCTTTTTTCATTACTCGCAGTATAAATTACAGTATGGGCGATATTTCGATGCCCTAAATAGTCTTGGATTAATCGTGTATCCCGACCTAAATCAGCTAATGCATAGCCGCATGCATGCCTTAGCATATGAGGATGAAGCTTTACAGGAAGCCCAGCTATTTTTCCATACTGCTCAAATAAACGATAAATTTGATAACGAGAAATTTGGCTTCCCTTTTGTGAAATAAATAGACAATCTGATCCCGCTGTTTTCCAAGAATCTCTTTCAACTAGCCATTTTTCAATCGCATTAAACTCTTCGGGAATTATAGGCTGTACGGTAGACAGCCCTCCTTTTAGTCTCCTAATAAATATCACTTTCTGCACTAAATCAATATCAGCCATTGTGATATGAGTGAGCTCACTAACTCTTAACCCATGCAAAAAGCTCATTAATAACAAGCAATAATCGCGATTAGGATAGCGACCTTGCTTTGTAGCATCCAATAAAGAATTCACCTCTGTACGTGTAATAAATTTACGTTTAGTCATTATGATCTCATCTATACCTCGTTATATTTTGCTATATACCAACGATAAATTAACTAAAAATAATAATTTTTCAGAAAATTAAATATAATATGTCAGAAAGGTCAGTGATGATACCGAAATGCAAGCACTTAATCATAATATCACTAAGGCATAAAAGAACAGAATTGTGAGTGGTTGAGTGATAAGTTGATTTATAAGGTAATTATGTTGTTTTCATTGCATGAATGATGAGCGATAAAGGCGTCCTCACATGGGGTGTCAGTCTATATCCCTTTTCACCCTCTAATACGAAATAGTGTATACTTGCCGACAAGAAATTTATTCACGGTTAATTAAATAATGAAAGAAATTGAAAAAACACAAATTAAGCTTCTTAGCGACCGCTTAGACCTTATTCGTCACCAGATGGCAAGTATGCAACTGACGAGCGATGCAGAAAAATACGCAGAACTCGAAAAAGAAAAAGTGACGTTGGAAACTGAAATTACTCGCCTGAAAGCGGTGCGTAACATAAAGCTCAGCAAAGAAGCACAGAAGTTAGTCGATATGCCATTCAAACGACCCATCACTAAGAAAGAACAAGCCGATCTTGGCAAATTGAAGAAGTCCGTGCGAGGTTTGATAATTGTCCATCCAATGACGGCATTAGGCCGCGAAATGGAACTGGATGTTATGACTGGTTTTTCTAAAACGGATTTCTAGTTAGGGAATCAACCTAACTAAAACCTGTAATGACTCACTAATACTAAAAGGTTCTTAGTACACTTTTCGTGGTTATGAACCGTTAGTGAGTATGAGTTCCCCCTTGTTTACTACGACCACCTCAGGTACTAAGCTAATTTTAGCAATTTAACTAAAAATAGTGATTCTACTATTTTTCTACTTTCCTATTTTCAACAAACCTTTCAGTGCCACAATATTCACCCTGAGCCCTTCAGTTTCTATTTAACTTTAACTATTGACGTTTTTGAGCGCTCACAGGAGTCGTACTTGATGGGTAATGGTATTGATATTAAATGAGTTTACTGAGTTGGATAAATAGCAGTGCCCCCATTAATGCCCCCAGATTGGTTTTTGAGTGGTAGGCTTTAAGAAAAAATCATTTCCTTCCTCTATTCTTTTGCGCATCACTATTCTTTTTTTTAGTTAAGAAATCGATCCTTTTAGGGAGTCCTGAGTTGAGGCAATCAATAACAAATTTGGCATATTCTACAAAATACTCAACCTCATGCTTTTTGATAAACTTACCTGTATGCGCTATTTCATTCCTTATTTTCCTGAGTGATTTTGGGCCGACAAATATTGCATTATATGCATCAACATTTATTCCTTTAATATGCTTCAAAGGCCTCCAATTAGCGTGGATAAATGATAAATTATCAGGCCAAGGATCTTGAATTTTATCATAATATTTATTTAATCGGAGAAGTACCTCAATGTTGCACCATAACAAAAACACTGCCAAACTTGGTTCACAATTGAAAATATGAGTTGCCCTTGTTTCATATTTTTGTTCTTCCAACAGCTTGAAAGATTCATAAGCTTGTGTGTGTAATCTATTAATTTTAGCCATTTAGTTATCCGGATAGAAGATTAGGAAGCAAAGCATCACGCAAACTAGAAAACTACTTCTTTTGCTTACTTGTTTCCAGTAAATCTTTCAGCGCCGCAATATTCGCCCTCGCCCCTTCGGCCTCTTTCAGTTGACGACGTTTTTGAGCAAAAATATCAAACATTTCTTTAGCTTTTTCGTCAGCAGATTTCTTACTAATCCCACCAGCACCTTGCAAAACATCACGGTCATTGAAACTTAAAAACTGATCCAGCTTTATATCCCAATCCTGTAAAAAAACCTGCTTACGGCGCAGTGCTTGGTCTTCGGCAAAGTCGAGCCACATATTGACAATACGGTTTAATTCTTTCAGTTCATTTTCACGTAGATAATTCTTCGCAACCGTTACATCCGTTTTACGAACTTCATCAAATTTATAGCTGGTTAACCCCATATCCGGCTGACTGGCATCTGCACGGCTAGCAATAAGCTCAGCGGCAGTCATGCCCGTACAAGCAAAATGCAATTTGTTTTGGATAGTTTGAAAAAAACGAGTGGTTTCTTTATTTGAAGGCTCATAATCCGCTGCCATGGTGAATATCTCCTTCACCCGTAAATACACCCGTCGCTCACTGGCGCGTATATCACGGATGCGTTCGAGCATCTCATCAAAGTAATCTGGCACGACTGACTGACCGATAGGCGGGTTTTTCAGCCGCTCATCGTCCATCACAAACCCTTTGACCAGATACTGTTCCAGCGTTTGTGTTGCCCACTGACGAAACTGTGTACCGCGAACTGAACGGACACGGTAACCGACCGCTAGGATCATAGAAAGGTTGTAATGCAGCGTATTGCGATTAACCTGTCGATTACCTTCTTGTCGAACTTGTAAGAAAGACTTACAAGTTGAATTTTGTACAAGCTCACCCTCTTCGTAAACCGCTTTAACATGTTGAGTTATTGCCTGAGGTGTTACCTGATAAAGATTGGCAATTTCAGCCTGAGATAACCACAGCGTATCAGATTCAAAGCGGCATTCGACGCGAGTCTGACCATCTTCACTGCGGAATAAAACAAATTCGCCCTGTGGTGCCTCAAGAAGATTATCACTCATCAAATTGCCCTCGGTCTATGTACCATGAGTAAACTATGAACAACAATATAGCATATTTAACAAAAAAATAAGGCCACCAGCAAATAGATAGCAAGCACATTATTTTATGTAAAAACAATGTACTACTATTACCTATATTCATTCTCTGCAAGAAAAATGTTTGTGCATCTTTTCAGTCATCACCCACAATGCTTTATTTAATTTAATATCCCCATCAATACCATTTACTGAACAAGTACAAGCTCACTTACCTTTTGCATTTCGTCCCGATAATCCACCTTTAATTAAGCTCTCCTGCAAACGTTGATATAACCTCGAGATATAACCCCCCTCCATCGGTCATTTTATAGGGGGTTACCATTGGCCTTGAGGCCGCTACCTGGCAGGCGTAAAGCTTCATTGTGGGGGCATCCAAAAAATAGGGAAAAATTATGCCCCCAATTTTGCCCCCAAACAGGGGTAGAAACCAGTAAACAAGGGGAGAACCAGACAGACTTTGAGATGATTAATCTTATTGATTTAAAAGGAAAATATAGCTTTTAGAAGAAATTCAGAAACTGCGTTTGGCGGAAGATCACAGGAGTCGAACCTGCCCGGGACTGCTGGCAGCCCCAACTGGATTTGAAATCCAGCCGCCTCACCGGAGACGACGATCTTCCTCTATAGATTGGAAAATGATTATAGACTGAATTCATTATTTTCCAAAGCATTGAAACTACAACTATTGCCTTTATTGATAAAAGCCAACAAAAAACCCATTTATTGATAAGTGTTAATAAGAAAAAACGCTAGATTGATGTTGAGGTTTGTACATCTGCCCCCATATACTTTCTTATATTCGCTATGGCGTACTGGTTATATGATCCATAACATTAGCCCTATTTGGGTATAAGTTCGCCATTTAACTTTTATTGTCAACACAGTAAGCCTTGGCCTACGAGCACAAGCCTGCAATCACAGGATGTTTTATGACAAATTCATTATTAGCCGATTCCGCACTACCCCGCTTTTCTACTATAGAGCCTGCGGATGTTTTCCCCGCAGTCCAACATGTACTCAATGAATATCGCCAAACAGTAGAAAACCTGCTGAGTGCAACGGATCAATACACTTGGGACAACCTGTGCCAACCTTTAGAAGAAGCCAGTGATAAGCTTTCTCGTGTTTGGTCACCAGTTAGTCATTTACACTCGGTGAAAAACAGCCCAGAACTGCGCGAAGAGTATGAAAAATGCTTGCCGTTACTGTCTGAATTCAGTACTTGGATGGGGCAACATGAGCCTTTATATCAAGCTTATAAGTCATTAAAAGAAGGGGCTGAATTTAATTCCCTTAGCCAAGCTCAACGTAAATCAATCGAAAATACCTTACGTGACTTTGAATTATCAGGCATTGGTTTACCCGTTGAAAAACAGCAACGTTACGGTGAAATCGTCGCACGTTTGTCGGAGATAGCGTCTAAATTTAGCAATAACGTCCTTGATGCTACCATGGGTTGGAGTAAGCTCATTAAAGACGAAAATGAATTAGCGGGTATGCCAGAAAGTGCAATTGCAGCAGCAAAAGCCATGGCTGAATCAAAAGGTGAAGAAGGCTACTTACTCACCCTGGATATGCCAAGCTATTTACCTGTTATGACCTATGCTGACAATGCAGAATTACGTCGTGAGATGAGTCATGCATATAGCACCCGTGCGTCTGACCAAGGTCCAAATGCAGGTAAATGGGATAACAGCGAATTAATTGATGAACTGATGGCCTTACGCCACGAACTAGCGCAATTATTAGGTTTTAAAAACTACGCAGAAAAATCCCTAGCGACCAAAATGGCCGAATCGCCAGAGCAAGTGCTGAATTTCCTCAATGATTTAGCCGACCGAGCTCATCAGCAAGGGGAAAATGAACTGGCTGAACTGACCGCTTTTGCTAAAGAGCATTATGGTGTCGATACGCTTGAATCATGGGATCTAGCCTATTACAGCGAAAAACAAAAACAACATAAATTCTCATTAAATGATGAGCAGTTACGCCCTTATTTCCCTGAACAGCGCGTCCTGAATGGGTTGTTCGAGGTTGTACATCGTATCTATGGTTTAACTGCCAAAGAACGCAATGACGTCGAAACATGGCATAAAGATGTGCGTTTCTTCGAACTCTATGACGAAACCAATGCCCTGCGTGGTAGTTTCTACCTTGACCTCTATGCCCGTGAAAACAAACGTGGTGGGGCTTGGATGGACGATTGTGTAGGTCGTATGGTGCATAAAGATGGCTCACTACAAAACCCTGTCGCTTACTTAACTTGTAACTTCAACAAGCCACTCGGTGATAAACCTGCACTGTTTACCCATAATGAGGTCACTACCTTATTCCACGAATTTGGTCACGGCTTACATCATATGTTAACGCAAATTGATGTTGCAGATGTTGCAGGGATTAACGGTGTGCCATGGGATGCTGTCGAACTACCAAGTCAATTTATGGAAAATTGGTGCTGGGAGCCCGAAGCCCTCGAATTTATTTCTGGCCATTATGAAACTGGCGAACCATTACCAACAGAAATGCTCAATAGCATGTTAGCGGCGAAGAATTACCAGTCAGCCATGTTTGTTCTGCGTCAGTTGGAATTTGGTCTATTTGACTTCACCTTACACGCTGAATATGACCCAGCAAAAGGTGCGCAAGTCATGCCAACGTTATATGCAATTAAAGATAAAGTCGCAGTGGTTCCTTCACCTACATGGTCGCGCTTCCCACATGCTTTTAGCCATATTTTCGCAGGTGGCTATGCAGCAGGCTATTACAGCTACTTGTGGGCAGATGTGCTCGCGGCAGATGCATACTCACGCTTCAGTGAAGAAGGTATCTTTAATCGTCAAACGGGTCAGTCCTTCCTCGACAATATCTTAAGTCGTGGGGGTTCTGAAGAGCCAATGGCACTGTTTGAACGCTTCCGTGGCCGCAAGCCAGAACTTGATGCGATGTTAAAGAGCTATGGTATCCATGGCTAATGACATTGCGATCCAGTTGATCTGTGAAGAGGGTGCCGATCCCGGCACTCTCTCTCAACTTTCTGAAAAATGGCAGCTTTCTCATACCCCTGATGCCGTTATGGCTGTCGTACTTACGCCTGAAAATTTACAACTGCGTAAGCTAGATGAACCTAAATTAGGAGGAATTTTTGTCGACTTCGTCTCTGGGGCTATGGCCCATCGCCGTAAATTTGGAGGGGGTCGTGGTGAAGCTGTTGCCAAAGCTGTGGGAATCAAAAAAGATTATATTCCCGATGTGATTGATGCCACTGCTGGCCTAGGGCGTGATGCCTTTGTTCTCGCCGCTCTCGGTTGCCATGTCCGCATGTTGGAGCGCCATCCTGTGGTTGCTGCACTATTGGACGATGGCTTACAACGAGGCTATCAAGATGCAGAAATTGGCCCATGGTTACAAGAACGAATGTCATTGATTCATGCATCCAGTATTACAGCACTAAGCGAAATAACCCACGCGCCTGATGTTATCTATCTTGACCCGATGTACCCTCATCGACAAAAAAGTGCTTTAGTGAAGAAAGAAATGCGAGTATTTCAGTCATTGGTGGGAGCAGATGATGATGCAGATTCATTATTAGCCCCTGCGATTGCTTTGGCTAAACGTAGAGTAGTTGTTAAGCGCCCTGACTATGCAGAGCCCCTTGCGGGACAAAAAGCGCCATCAGCGATTACCACTAAAAACCATCGGTTTGATATCTATCCATGCATTAAAGATAACGAATAAACGTAACGGCGAAGGGCGTATGTACAGGTGAATTTATCAGTATGATACAGCCGCCCTTTCGCGTACGTTTTGAGGTCAGAGAATTACAACACACCCTGCCCAAGCATTGCATCAGCGACTTTTACGAAGCCCGCGATATTAGCACCTTGAACATAGTTTGTTTGTTTCTCTTCACCACCGAATTCCACACAATGCTGGTGAATATCCAACATGATATGGTGTAGACGAGCGTCAACTTTTTCAGCTTTCCAACCTAGACGAGCCGCATTTTGAGCCATCTCAAGACCTGACGTTGCCACACCACCTGCATTAGCCGCTTTACCTGGAGCAAACAGCACTCCCGCTTCAAGGAACAGTTCGGTTGCAGGGATCGTCGTTGGCATATTAGCCCCTTCAGCGACCGCTTTAACACCATTTTTGATTAACACTTTTGCTGCATCAACATCCAGCTCATTTTGTGTTGCACATGGCAGAGCAATATCGACAGGCACATTCCATGGTTGCTGGCCCGCTAAGTAAGTTAAGCCAAACTCTTTTGCATATTCTTCAATACGACCATAGTTGTTTTTGATTTCTTCCAAACGTGCAAGTTTTTCTGTTGTAAAACCGTCTTCATCAACCACAGTACCGCTTGAATCAGAAGCTGTAACCACTTTAGCGCCAAGCTCCATACATTTTTCAATGGTGTACTGTGCAACGTTACCTGAACCGGAAACTGCTACACGCATCCCTTCAAAGCCTAGGCCATGGCGTTTTAGCATTGCATTTGTGAAATAAACCAAACCGTAACCGGTTGCTTCAGGGCGAATTAAACTACCACCAAAAGACAATCCTTTACCGGTGAATACACAAGAAGTGTCATTAGACAGTTTTTTCATCATACCTGTCATAAAGCCCACTTCACGACCACCCACACCAATATCCCCCGCAGGGACGTCAGTATTAGAACCAATATGGCGATAAAGTTCTGTCATCAATGCTTGGCAGAAACGCATCACTTCACCATGGCTTTTACCTTTAGGATCAAAGTCAGAGCCACCTTTACCACCACCCATTGGCAATGTGGTCAGGGCATTTTTCAGTGTTTGTTCAAAGCCTAAAAATTTCAGAATGGATAAATTCACAGATGGATGAAAACGCATACCACCTTTGAATGGGCCGATTGCAGAGCTAAATTGTACACGCCATGCACGGTTGACTTGAACTTTACCTTGGTCGTCTACCCAACACACTCGAAATTGAATTACACGTTCAGGTTCAACAAAACGCTCAAGTAATGCTTGGTCACGATACTTCGCATTTTGCTCTAAGAACGGCCAAAGGGAAGTGAATACTTCACGTACCGCTTGTAGAAATTCAGGTTGAGAAGGGTCTCTTTTTTGGACAGACTCCAAGAACGAAGATAGTGATTGTGTCATCTATGTCTTCCTTTTTAACATGTAGTTGTTGTGATGTGCCTCACTCTTTCTTATCATTATTTTTAGGAAATGTGAGGTTGATTTGCGTTTGCCTATTGAATATATCATTAGTTTGTATTCTAAATTCAAGGTTTTTTTTCACTCTATAGCAAAATAAATTGCTTGACCTGCCAATAACTCCCTCAAAATACATATTTTGAAACAAAAAAAACGCCTGCATAAGCAAGCGTTTTTAGTGAATAATATTTCAAATAGCGTGATATGGATTATTCTTCATCATCATTTAGTGGCACAATCAACATATCCACATGGACTGTATTGATTAGCTGGCGAGCAGACGACATCAGCTTGCTCCAGAAATCTTGGTGGTGCCCACAGACCACTAAATCCATATTGTATTTTTTAATGGCATCGACCAGTACTTGGCCTAGATCACCGCTACCGCTGAGCGTTTCTTGAATTTCATAACCCGCGCCTGCAGATAAATCCTTCAGAGCATTACGCGTTTCATCAGTAATACGTTGCTGCATGTCACCAAGATTGACATCAATAAGACCGGTATAGAGGTCTGAATAGTTAACATCAACATGGATCATAGATACTTTGGCCCCGTAAGGTTTTGCCATAGAGACAGCCTTATCCAGTAATACTTTACTTTCAGGTGATAAATCTACCGCAACGAGAATATGTTTGTAAGCCATAAGTAAACTCCTTCCGAATGCTGATTATCTGGTGGTTATGCCTTCACCACATCTTTATGAATACTATACCTGCTAATTGTGATTATTAAGTGTTGCTTTGATCACATCTAAGCAGATTAACCTTAAAATCATCACTTCATATAACATTTTATAAAACAATAACATCATTCATTCAATATTAATATATTGCCCTAAAAAATTCGAGTTATGGAGACTCTTTTAGCTTAGGAAAACAACAAAGTTGCACTACAAACTGTGATATTAAAATTCAACTATTCAGGTTTATTTTCTTCAATATAAACAAAAGGTCATCACAAATTTGCACTAACTGCACTTTTTTTAAACAATAATTTATCCTACAATAAAACAACTGAGTATAAGTATAATTTTTCTGCTGTATTTCCTTTGCGACAATTGCTGTGAGCTTGAGCTAAGTTCTAAGGAGAGGATTATGTTCAGTATGATTGCATTGTTTTGGGCATTATGCATTTTGTGCATCTTAAATATGATGCGGTACTTTTCTTCCGTTCGTGTTCTATTGTCTATTTTAAGGGATTCAGACCCTCTGCTTTATCAATCCGTTGATGGTAATGGTTTTTTTACTACACACGGCCAGCTAAACAAACAACTCCGGTTAGTTCGATACATAAATAACAAGCAATACCTTGAACATTATGACCCTGAAGTTATTTTGCGTTGTGAGCGAATCCGTAAGCAATTCATGATGATAAGCAGGCTCAGCATTCTTGTTATCGTGAGTTTAGCGTATTTATTGATAACAGGTTGACGGTGATCTTAACTTTCTAATGAAAAAATAGTGATGGCCTTTCGATCATCACTATTTTGTATATGTAGATTACTGTGTTCATGTAACTGTTAAAGGCTCCATACTCATGTATGAAGCCAAAATTAGCGCGACTAGATAAACAGCAGCGATAGCCAGTATAAACCGCCGGATAATACAATAGACACCGGTAAAGTTAATAACCATGCTAGCGCAATACTTTTAATGGTTTTTGTTTGTACACCACCACCATCGACAACCATCGTACCCGCCACTGCAGAAGATAAAACCTGCGTTGTTGAAACTGGCATACCAGTATAACTTGCCACACCGATAGAGACTGCTGCAGTTACCTGAGCAGATACACCTTGCGCATAAGTCATACCTTTCTTACCAATTTTCTCACCAATGGTCACAGCAACACGCTGCCAACCGAACATGGTGCCTAATGATAATGCTAAAGCAACCGCAATAATGATCCACAGTGGTGCATATTCAACGGTATACAGCAAATCATTACTGAGTTTTTTCAGTAAGCTAGCATCTTTGGAACTTGTTTCTGGTAATTTCGCAACCGCATTCGCAGTATCAGAGATACACATCAGCAAACGGCGTGCGTGGTTACGTTGGTCTGGCGTCAGCTCTTCATAACTTTGAATGCCATCAAGCATCGTTTGAGCTTGATTTAAAATAGCGCCAGTACGTGTGCTATCACAATGGAATTCACCACCGGGTTCATCACTACTTTCTGCAACGGTCGGGGCATTTTCTATTGCATGGTTTAACGCTGGTTTATGTGTTTCATAGTATTGTTGCAGGTGGACAACCGCATCATGTGTTTTTGCGATGTCATAACCGTTAGAATTCATATTCATAACGAAACCTGCTGGAGCAACACCAATTAGCACCAGCATGATAAGACCGATGCCTTTCTGGCCATCGTTCGCACCATGGGAGAAACTCACCCCAACTGCTGACAAAATCAATGCAGTACGAGTCCAGAATGGTGGCTTACGCTTACCATCTTTTTTCTCACGTTCCGCAGGTGTTAAGTGAATACGACGACGTTTCTTTGTGCCACTCCAATAACGGCGCAAAAAGAAAATCATCAAGCCGGCAATCACAAAACCGATAGCGGGAGACAAAATTAATGACATGAAAATACTGATCATTTTCGGTATATTCAAGGCATCAACGACAGACGAATCAGTCACAATCGCGTTGGTTAAACCCACCCCGATTATTGCCCCGATAAGCGTGTGTGAACTGGAAGCAGGAATACCTAAGTACCAAGTTCCAAGGTTCCAAATAATTGCGGCCAAGAGCAATGAAAAAACCATTGCAAGGCCGTGAGCTGAGCTCACATTAAGCAAGAGGTCTGTTGGTAAGAGGTGGACAATGGCATATGCAACGCTCAACCCTCCCAGCAAGACACCAAAAAAGTTAAAAACCCCTGCCATGACAACTGCGAACTGAGCCCGCATTGCTCTGGTATAAATAACCGTTGCTACCGCGTTAGCGGTGTCATGGAAGCCATTTATAGCCTCATAGATCAGCACAAACAACAGTGCCAGAACTAATAATAGACCTGTATGAAATTCTAAACCTGTAAAAAGATGTAGCATAGACGTTAAGCCATTATATGTTGGACATGAACGCGGCGCATTATCAGTGACAAACGCTGGCGGTGGAAGCAAAATCTAACCTTTTTTTGATTTAACTACCCATCAAAAAAGTAGCTCATAGCAATTACTCCATATATTTCAACGAATTATAGCAATCAAACTTATTCTGAATTTTTGAAACTTTTTAACGATATTTCCAGAAAATAATCGTTGTTTGCTTTTTTTAGACGAATTTCTCTAATTATAATACGTCCTGTATAGTTTTCATCAGTTCTTCCTCAAAGCTTTACATTACAATCTCGATGAGATGACGTAAAATATCCCAGTTATCAATGTAATTATGCTTAAAATCAAACATATATAGAGACACTTATTGTGAAAAATTTCGACGTTATTATTTTAGGTGCTGGCGCAGCAGGTTTGTTTTGTGCCTCACACTCTGGCAAACGCGGTTTGAAGACGCTAGTGGTTGATAACGGGAAAAAATTAGGCAGGAAAATATTGATGTCCGGTGGCGGGCGCTGCAATTTCACTAATATGTATACAGAGCACAGCAATTACATTTCTACGAACCCGCACTTTTGTAAGTCAGCACTTGCTCGCTATACACAGTGGGATTTTATTGCCTTAGTCGCTAAATATAATATCCCTTATCATGAAAAAACCTTAGGGCAGCTTTTTTGTGATAATAGCGCACAAGACATCGTCGATATGCTGCAAAGTGAGTGTAACCTACCTAATATCACTATTAAGTTACGCAGTGAGGTCACTGCCGTTGACAAAATAGATGAAGGGTTTTTAGTCACAATTAACGGCTCTCAAGTAAGCACCCACTCACTTGTCGTTGCAACTGGTGGATTATCGATGCCTGGTTTAGGTGCAACCCCCTTTGGCTATCGTCTTGCGGAACAGTTTGGGCATACTATTATTCCAACACGAGCAGCACTGGTGCCCTTCACTTTACATAAACCCCTTTTAGAAACATTACAGGTACTTTCAGGCATCTCTGTCCCGGCAACGGTAACAGCGGCAAGCGGCACCGTATTTAAAGAAAATATTTTATTCACCCATCGGGGGCTTTCTGGTCCAGCCATTTTGCAAATATCCAGCTACTGGAACTCTGGTGAGTACGTAAGTATTAACTTACTTCCCGATATTGCCATAAATGATTTTATCGCTTCAGAGAAACACCAGCACCCAAATCAATCGTTGAAAAATACCTTAGCTAAAATACTACCTAAACGGCTAATTGAGATATTACAAGCTCAAGGGCAAATCCCTGAATGTGCGCTAAAACAGCTTAACCATCCTCAAATTGAAGCGTTACACACCACATTACACCAATGGCAGGTACAGCCTAATGGAACGGAAGGTTACCGCACCGCTGAAGTAACATTGGGTGGTGTTGATACTCACGAAATATCGTCTAAAACTATGCAATCGCTTAAAGTGTCTGGTCTGTACTTTATTGGTGAAGTGATGGATGTGACTGGCTGGCTGGGGGGTTACAATTTTCAATGGGCATGGAGTTCCGCGGCTGCATGTGCGGAAAGCTTGCCTCTCCCTTTTGCAGAATAATAGAAAAAAGACTGGAAACATACTCAGTCTTAATCTGACGCTTAACGGAATTATTCCGTTAGGAGTATCCTCCTGTATTGATGTCCAAAAAAACTTAATCCATTGAAAAATAATGGTTAATATTTAATTTCATATAAATCATATAATTGCAGTTTTAATTATAAGATATATTATTTTGGTTAAAAATAATGCTTTACAAACGATAGTGATAACTATTATCATTATCATCACTTCCTCGATAGGGTTACTTAGTCACCCTTTTGCAGGGGGTACGACATTGCTCACATTGCTTCCAGTGTTTACTTTAGCCAGCCTTGCGCTGGCTATTTTTTTATCCACACCACAATTCTCTGCAATCACCGCGTATCTTATTCAAATTTTTTGGATCCTATGGTTAATGGGAGCTACTTTTCTCTGCATATAAATTGGTTAAACTGTCATCAACACATTTAGAGCGAGTTCAACCAAGGTTGAAATCCGTACAGGAGAGAACACGATGATTTATTTACGCAAAGCAAACGAACGTGGTCATGCAAACCATGGATGGCTCGACAGTTGGCATACTTTTTCATTCTCTAGCTACTATGATGAGCAATTTATGGGCTTTTCTGCACTGAGAGTGATTAACGAAGACTTTATTGCTGCGGGCCAAGGGTTTGGAACTCACCCCCATAAAGATATGGAAATATTGACCTATGTGCTCAATGGGACTGTCGAACATAAAGACAGCATGGGCAATATGGAGCAAATCCCTGCGGGTGAATTCCAAATTATGAGTGCGGGTACAGGTATTCGTCATTCTGAATATAACCCAAGCAATGAAGAAGAGCTACACTTGTACCAAATTTGGATCATTCCTGAGAGAACAGGTATTGAGCCACGTTATGAGCAAAAACGGTTCGATTCCAAAGATGGCAAGCAATTGGTGCTATCACCGAATGCACGTGATGGCTCATTAAAAGTTTATCAAGATATGGAACTGTGGCGCTGGGCATTACCTGCAAATGAAACCCACACTCATGCGGTCGCTGATAAGCGAGTTGTATGGATTCAAGTCGTTAAAGGGAATGTGGAAATCAATGGCCAAAAAGCAACCACCAGCGATGGTTTAGCTATTTGGCAAGAAACAGCACTCACCATCAAAGCAAGTGAAGATAGTGAAATCCTGTTGTTTGACTTACCATCCGCAGAATAATCATTTTCACAACAAAAAGGCTCTACTGATGTAGAGCCTTTAATATTTGCTGATTCACAAAACTAGTTACAGTTTTGGCCCGGCTTTCACCAGTGCAGCACCTGCTGGCGTGTCCGTGTACTTATCAAAGTTATTCACGAAGCGTTCCGCTAAGTCTTTCGCTTTTTCATCCCACTGTGCTTTGTCTGCGTATGTATTACGTGGGTCAAGGATATTGGTATCCACACCCGGTAATGCTGTTGGGACTTCTAAATCGAACACTGGCAGTTTAATCATGTCCGCTTTTTCGATATCACCACTTAAAATAGCGTCGATGATGGCACGTGTATCTTTGATGGAGATACGTTTGCCTGTACCGTTCCAACCTGTATTCACTAAGTAAGCTTTCGCGCCAGCCGCTTCCATACGTTTAACTAATACTTCAGCGTATTGTGTTGGGTGCAATGATAAGAATGCAGCGCCAAAACATGCAGAGAATGTCGGAGTCGGTTCCGTCACACCACGCTCTGTCCCTGCTAATTTCGCGGTAAAGCCTGACAGGAAGTGGTACTGCGTTTGCTCAGGCGTTAAACGAGAAACAGGTGGCAACACACCAAATGCATCTGCGGTTAAGAAGATAACTTTTGTTGCATGACCCGCTTTAGAAACAGGTTTTACAATGTTGTCAATGTGGTAGATTGGATAAGAAACACGGGTGTTTTCCGTTTTTGAACCATCATTGAAATCAACAGTACCATCTGCCAACACCATCACGTTTTCCAATAACGCATCACGTTTGATAGCGCCATAGATGTCTGGCTCAGCTTCTTTAGATAAGTTGATCGTTTTTGCGTAGCAACCGCCTTCAAAGTTGAATACGCCGTCATCATCCCAACCGTGTTCATCGTCACCAATTAACTTACGTTTTGGATCGGTAGAAAGTGTGGTTTTACCTGTTCCAGATAAACCAAAGAAAATGGCGACATCGCCTTTTTCGCCGACGTTAGCAGAACAGTGCATAGATGCAATGCCTTTTAATGGCAGTAGGTAGTTCATCATAGAGAACATACCTTTCTTCATTTCGCCGCCGTACCAAGAGCCACCGATCAGTTGCATGCGCTCTGTTAAGTTGAACGCAACAAAGTTTTCTGAATTCAAACCTTGTGCTTCCCAGTTCGGGTTAGTACATTTCGCGCCGTTCATGACGATGAAATCAGGTTCGAAGCCCACTAGCTCTTCATCTGATGGGCGAATGAACATGTTTTTAACGAAATGTGCCTGCCATGCAACTTCAGTAATGAAACGTACTTTTAGACGAGTGTCGGCGTTCGCACCACAGAATGCATCAATGATAAACAAACGTTTACCAGACAGTTGTTCAGTCACTAAATGTTTGAGATCCGCCCAAACTTCTTGTGACATCGGTTTGTTGTCGTTTTTACCTTTACCTTGGTCTGCCCACCAAACTGTATCGCGAGTCACGTCATCACGTACAATATATTTATCTTTTGGTGAACGACCTGTAAAGATACCTGTATCAACCGCAACAGCACCTAAAGTAGTTACTGTTCCACGCTCATAACCTTCAAGTCCTGGCTTAGTTTCTTCCGTGAATAATAGCTCGTAACTTGGGTTATAAACCACTTCAGCTACATCATGAATACCGTACTTTTCAAGTTCCTTCAGGGTAATGCTTTTAACGCTCATTATATTGCTCCTGGTAAACATAATTAATCTGCGGATGATCATAATTCTTTACGACTAATTAACAGCGATTGCTATCAAAGAATTGAAAATGTATAATTTTTTTTAATTCATAATGAGACTTAGAGCACGTAATAATGCTTTAAAATTATAAAAAAAGGGTGCAGAATTGCACCCTTGTCACATAATTAGGTTGCTAAATCGTATCAGTGAAGTTGCTGATTTAGCTCATTATTTAACCCTTGAAGATCGGATTCAATAAATACGTAATGTGAGCCACAAAATTCACACTCCATATCAATTTTTCCATCTTTGTGTAAAATATCGATAACATCTTCCTTCGGTAACGTTGCTAATGTACTTTCGCAGCGCTCCCTTGAACAAGTACAACGAAACTCAACAGATTGTGGGTCATATAACGTGACATCTTCTTCATGATAAAGACGGTGTAAAACCTCTTTCACATCCAATGTACTCAGCTCTTGGCCTTTAATCGTGGCAGTCAGTTGCACTAAGTGGTCAAAGAAATCATGGCTTGTTTCATTTGCTGCAGGTAAAACTTGCAACAACATGCCGCCTGCACTGGGTTTCCCATCCACTTCACCCACACGGATGAATAAACGGGTTGGCAATTGCTCTGACTGGCGGAAATAGGCATCAATGCTTTCTTCAATTGAATCCCCTTCGATCGCCACAATTCCTTGATAACGTTCACCTTGGTTCGGTGTGATGGTAATCACCATAAAACCATTACCAATCATCTGCTTCAGAGTGCTACCAGCCACAACAGGGCCATCTACACGTGCAACACCGCGCATCTGTTGTAAATTATTACCATTGATAACCGCCAGATTAACCGGCCCATCACCTTGAATTTGAACAGTAATATCACCATCGAACTTCAACGTTGCCGTCAATAAACTGGTAGCAACAAGTAACTCACCTAACAAACCTTTCACCGCTGTTGGGTAGTCATGGTTTTCTAAAATATGTTCAAAGGTTTCATCAACACTGATCATTTCTCCACGAACGGAATGTTGCTCAAATAAAAAACGGTGGAGTAAGTCTTGGTTTGCCATAATATCTCTCTATTGCTCGGGCTGTTGCTCAGGCCGTCATCAAGACGACTCATGAGAATTTGTTTGTTTAAACTTTAATAGAGTACGCCGTTCTTTCTTATCTGGACGTCGCTCTGGATGTGGCATCGTAAGTGCATTCATCTTACGCGCTTGTGCCATTTTCTCTCGTTGCTCAATGCTTTCTACGGTTTCACAGTACAGCAACTGTGCTTCCGGTGCGCCTTTACGCTGGCTGCTAATTTGCATGATTTCAACCGTCCGTTCATCATTACCTTGCCGAAGCTTAACGATTCCGTGCAGCTCAACAATTTTCCCGGGCTTAGTTCTTTGCCCATTATAATGAACTTTACCGCCTTCAATCATTTCACGGGCAATTGCACGCGTTTTATAAAATCGCGCAGCCCACAGCCATTTATCAAGGCGAACAGGTTCCATAGTGGATTGATTCATGGTGCCTCCTCAACATAAGTCTGAATCAAACTAAGAAGAGGCTCCCTCTATTTTCGGGATGATACTATCGACGATAGGAAGGGGGATTAGCCTCAAAGCATTTATCATAATATTCTGTGATATTACGCAAACGCTTTTTATTATTCAAAACACGTAGCACAATCAACGAACCATTTAACAACGCACATACCAACAGAAATAGGATAAAAAGTGAACTACATATATACTGAGACACCACTTTTGCATTGGGCTCTTCATGCAACACAATTTGCAATGTGCCATTGGCATCTACTGATAAACTCGTAATAACCCCTTCAATATTGAACGGTGTATTGATTAGAAGATTTGATAACCTTTGCAATTCTTGCCAACGCTGTAATGGCGATAGCTCATTAAAAGAGGCTCCTGGTATCGAATCGACTAAAGGCTTATTTTCATCACTAATTAATAAAACACCGCCAGGAGGCGGACTATTAAGTTTGCGCACTTCTCTATCTATTTCTATCCTGATGAAATCATATATGGTGTCTTCCACAATGTTTTCCAAGGCCTCAGCGCTCCCCGCACGTAATAAAACATGAGCCCCTTTTAATTTTCCTGTGGACGCCTTCTTTACTAATGTAGGCCAATCCTCTGTACTTCCGAGGTTAGTCAGCGCATTTTTTAATTTTAAGCAGTTATCCGAATTATGGCACAGTTGTTCTGTTCCCATAATAATAGCCGAAAAATCAAAGATGATATTCATCCCTGATTTCATAATATCGCGCTGTAACCTTGGATTAACCCCTACTGAGTTTTTGTCTGGATGTAATTGGCTTTTGACAGTATCAAGCAATGATATTGAGCGTTCGACAACCTCAGATTGAGGTTCAGTCAGTAAACTAACATCATTCCAATAAATACCAGAGCAATCAAACGGTACAAATTGAGCTTGGTTTTCTTTATTCAAATTCGGTGGGCGGTAACACATCCCTTTACCTTGGGCAACTAATGTATCCCCCACTTTAAGCTGACGAGCAACGAGATCATTCGGGTTTTCAACCGTGATTTTCTCTGTACCACCTAACCAAGCAAAACCCAGTTTTATCGGCAGCCCCATCGGTTGATATGCAAATATCAGAGACATCGTTAATAATGCCCCAACTAACATCAATACATTCTTCTTGAACCGTTTGTATGGGTAATAACGTTCTTCTTCATGCAACGAAAGGTATTTACCGAGTTTAACCACCTCACCCGTCGCATAAAAATCAATATTAACGGCTTGGTTTTCTTCGTATTTTAAATAATTTCCCCAATGACTGGGGTAATGCAAATCAATCCCCGCAATAGAGGTATTTGTTGAATATTTTTTATCAAGCTCGCCATAAAGTTCCCAACGCTTTGGCTGACCATGAATACATTGAATATCTTGGTATTTTCGAGGAAACATCCTCGAGCGAAAAAGAACAAGTAACCCAATGACAAACGTAATCATTGAAATCACTAACCCCGATTCCTGTAATAACGGGATTGAAACGAGGGTTAAATAACCAAATAAAAAACTCAGGCAAACGATCGCAGCGCCAAGCCAGCCCGTAGAATGGTGTAATCTATGCTCTTCTATCGTCTCTTTACGAACTTTTAATCGTTCAATGCTATGTTGACCACGTTCTTGAATGGCAGCATCAGGCAATATTGAATCGAGTGGCACGCCAGTTTGCCATTCACTACTAAAATCTTTCAATGAGTGACTATTCATTGAAATAATCAATGGTAAATGATCTGTTTCAACTATCTCCATGACATTTTGGCGCTGCAAAAACGGTTCAAGCTGTGAAGGGAGCTGAACTTCAATGGTATCAATAAAATAACGCCAGCTATTTCCCTGCTCTTGGCGTAAGTTAAAACGCGTTAATGAGTGACAAACTGTTGCAATTGTTGAATTTTTTTTGATTTGCCATGGATGTTGAGAAGAATTTATTGATACAGTAGAGCAATAATTTAAATACTGAGAGATGGTTTGGTAATCTGAATCAATCATTTTTCTAAATGATGGTGACGCTACAGAAGGTATTTGATAGACACCAGAATGCCGCCCCCGCCTAAAGTATAGGAAGGAAGCCATTATAGTCAGGCTAATAACAATTATAGCCGTTATAATGACATGGTTTAGCATTGTTTCCCCAATGAAAAATGAATAAGAAAAGCATATCAACCCTCAGGCTTTCTAAAAATAAGCCAATTCCTATTCTATTTAGGATTTTTATTTTAAATTACAACATCTTGTAAAAAAATATTTTATTTATTTATCCGTGCTATTTTTGAACGACGATTATACTAACAGCATTTTATCGACTCGATAATATCTATCATTTTATTTTGATATAGGTCATAGTTGTACGATGATTTCAAAATACGGGCAGTGCTAAGTAAAACGCGTCTCGTAAATCAATGAAATATGCTTTTAGCAATAGATTTCACTCATCCTGTTCGGAAATCGTTATGACAGAGTTAAAAAAACCTAAAATCTTGAATATTCAAGATGTTGCTCAATCAAAATTATTCAGCATTCAATCAGTTGACCTCGAATTTAGTAATGGCGAAAAGCGAGTCTATGAAAGAATGCGGCCCGCAAAACGTGAAGCGGTTCTTATTGTTCCTATCATGGGTGATAACCTCATCCTCATTCGCGAATACGCTGTCGGGATTGAAAGCTATGAATTAGGCTTTCCCAAAGGTGCTATCGACCCCGGTGAAATCGCCATTGAAGCAGCCCAACGTGAACTCAAAGAAGAAATAGGTTATGGCGCTAATCACATTGTTCAGCTTGCCAAGCTTACGATGTCACCATCATACTTCTCGAGCAAAATGAATATTCTTATCGCCCAAGACTTATACAGTGAAAAACTCGAAGGAGATGAGCCTGAACCTCTACAACAAGAGCTATGGCCAATATCTCGAATGATGGAATTACTGGAACACCCTGATTTCAACGAAGCTCGGAATATTAGCGCACTTTTCTATCTAGAACGTTACCTAAAAAGTGGTAAGTAAAAACACCTATTATTGTATCAGCTGCATGTGATTTCCATAACCAATTATTAATATCGGCACATAACCTTCTGATATATTAAATGTCTCTATAGAAAACACCCCATGTTTTTAATCAACAATGGGGTGCTAATTGAGAGAGTTTAGCCAACAATAATTTTAAAATAGCTCTTGGCTAGCCCCACCTTCCGTAGAAATTGTCGTGCCTACCTCTTGTACTGCATGTTCTTTCGGTTCTGTTCCTTCAATAAAATACTCACGACGGGAAGAACCTAACTTGCCTGTCCGGCTATCAATGGATACGGAAATAACCCCTTTAGGTGGCTTCATTGTTTTCACAGGCACTCCATCCAAAATAGACTTCATAAAGTCGTCCCACATTGGCTGTGCGCTTTTAGCCCCCGCTTCACCACGACCTAGAGTACGCCTATTGTCATCGAAACCTATCCATGCTGAAGCAACAACATCTGGACCATAGCCAGAGAACCAAGCATCCTTCGAGCTATTCGTTGTTCCTGTTTTCCCACCAATATCACGCCGACCACCTAAGTCTCTCGCTGCACGCCAACCCGTACCAGACCAACCAGGCTCGCCATAGATATTGGTCATCATCGCATCCCTAATTAAGAATGCGAGTGGGGTATTAATCACATGAGGCGCATATTGGTCACCAGAGTTCCCGTCTAAGTTAGATGCCGTTGTTAATTCCATTGTCGGCTCTTGTATGACAGTATTATCACCCGATTGCGTCACTTCTTCGGTAGATTCATCATCCATACCTTTACTCGCAATAGTACGTTCAGTATCCCCATAAATCACTGGAATATTCGTGCAATCAGGGCATGCTATTTTAGGATTGGCTTCAAAAATAACCTCATCATTATGATTTTCGATCTTCGAAATATAATATGGGTCAATCAAATATCCACCATTGACCATGACGGCATATCCACGAACCATTTGCATTGGTGTAAATGATGGCGCACCTAGCGCTAACGCCTCTGTACGGTTAATATTTTCCGCAGGGAAACCAAAGCGAGTTAAATAATCAGCGGCATAGTCCACACCCATGGCTCTCATTGCGCGAACCATCACAACATTTTTTGATTGACCTAAACCTTGACGCAAACGAATAGGCCCATCATATCGAGGAGGTGAATTCTTAGGACGCCAATCAGAACCTGCGCCCGCATCCCAACGACTAATCGGCACATCATTAAGTAATGATGATAATGTCAGGCCTTTATCCATCGCAGCGGTATACAAGAAAGGTTTAATATTCGAACCAACTTGGCGTAATGATTGGGTAACCCGGTTAAACTCACTCATATTGAAGTCAAAACCACCAACAAGCGCAATAATTGCACCGTCATTCGGATTCAAAGCAACAAATGCAGCATTTACATCAGGCACTTGCCCTAACCACCAGTTATCTTTAACTTTTCGAACCCAAATTTGCTCACCCACTTGCATCACTGCATTTACAGCTCTTGGCGCGGCGCCTTGCTGAGTATCTGAAATAAATTTACGTGCCCAACGCACTCCGGTCATCGTAATTGGGATTTGCGAGCCATCAGCTAACATCACTTGTGCTTCTGAAGCCGTTGCAGATGTCACGACGGCTGGCATTAATGGCCCATAAACAGGCATTTTCTTCAATTTTTCAACAATCTGCTCTGCTGTCCAAGCCGCTTCATTTTGTTTCCATAAAACTTCGGCAGGACCGCGATAGCCATGGCGAGTATCGTAGTCGATCAAATTATTACGAACTGCGGTTGTTGCTGCTTCCTGATCTTTGCGGATCACCGTAGTGTAAACCTTATACCCATCGGTATAGGCATCTTCACCATATTTATCAAACAAGGTTTGACGTGCCATCTCGGCTAAATACGGCGCAGAAAAATCGATTTTCGGCGCATGATACGAAGCAACTATTTTTTCATTTTTTGCTTGTTCATACTGGTCTTGAGTAATGTATTTCTCCTCAAACATACGAGAAAGAACCACATTACGACGACTTACCGCACGGTCATAAGAATACAGCGGGTTAAATGTAGAAGGCGCTTTTGGCAAACCCGCAATCATCGCGATTTCACTAAGCGTCAACTCATCCACTGTCTTACCAAAATAAACATACGCAGCCGCCCCAACGCCATAAGCACGGTTACCTAAATAAATTTTATTCAGGTACAGCTCCATAATTTCATCTTTAGTAAAAAGCTGCTCAATGCGAATAGCCAAAAAAGCCTCTTTCACTTTACGCATCAAAGTTTTTTCAGGACTTAAATAAAAGTTTCTCGCGAGCTGCTGAGTAATCGTACTGGCTCCCTGAGAAGCATGACCAGATGAAGCCATGACAGTAACAGCTCGGAAAATACCAATAGGGTCAATCCCATGGTGATCATAAAAACGGCTATCTTCAGTTGCAATAAACGCTTTTATCATTAAAGGAGGAATTTCTGCCAGCGGTAAAGGAATACGACGCTTTTCCCCGTATTGGGCAATCAATTCGTTATCCGCACTGTATACCTGCATTGGAATTTGCAGACGAATGTCTTTCATTGTCGCGACATCGGGTAACTCACCTTCGACATATTTATACATGCCATAAATCGAGGCGGTTCCCAAAAAAATGCAACAGAAAACAAGAATAAAAAAATATTTTACGAACTTCACCGGAAAATTCCCATGCTCGGCTAACAAGAGGGTTTAGATATCACTAACACACAGTATAAAGCTTATACAGCACAATAGAAAACGTAATTTATTTGTTAATGATAAGGAAATTAACTATGTATACATCAAAATGGAACATTGGGATCGACCTATATCGAGATAGAATCCAGCTAGTCGCTGCAAAGCGGCGCAGACAATACTGGCATTTATGTGAATGTTGGCAGCAGCAATTACCATTCGAATTAACGGATAATTCTAGCCATCAGCAGTATGCAATTTTACTGGATATTTTATTACAATGGCGTCAGAAATTACCTAAAAAGTGTTCAGTATCCTTCGCATTACCTGCCGTTCGTACAATAAAACAACAAATTTCATTACCCAGTGAAATCAAATTGCCACAACCGGAATTAGGGTGGTATTTACAATCTCAAGCTGAAAAACGTTTTTCTATGCACGCCCAAGAGCTGGTCATCGACTATCGCGTCATCAAACAACAAGTTCATTTTAACGCAGCTCGCCAGTCAGATATTACCTTTTGGCAAAATCTATTTGCAGAAAGCGGGTTTAACTTACTTGCTATTGATGTCGCCCCCATAGCTTTACGTTATGTCGCAAGAAATGCGAGTTTACCCGATGAATGTTGGGTTATTCATTATCGACAAGGTGAATGGCTTTGGTCAGGGCCAACTAGCCAACCAGCGAATTACAACCATCTACAAGATACCGACATACCGACACTTTCCCACTTGCTGCCCTTTCTTGATCAAGACGATACTCCCCCTACTTCGCCTATCTACCTGATTACAGATCATCAACATATTCATCACACCGCTAAGGTTGCTCATCACTGGGAATTACGTCAGGCTTTTCAACAGCATAATATTAAATTACCGCAATTATTGGGGGATTTTGTGATTGCTGCCGGCCTTGCTTTACGTCATGGAGATATTTAACTGATGGAACTATACCAAGTTAATTTTCTCCCTTGGCGCCAACGGCAAATAAAAAAGAAGATACGAGAGTTTTTACTCTTTTGCTTTGTAGTTTGCTGTTCAGTAATTATAGCTTGTATTTTTTTACTTTTATTTCAAAAAATTGAAATAGATGACCTAAAAAATAGAAAGCATAATAGCCAACTGCAATATGAACAGATACAGCAATTAACATTGCAGATCACGGCTCAACAAACACAGCTCAACCGTTTGATGAACAAAAAAAGACAAGTAGATAGCATCATAGAAAATAACCAATTTTTACTTAGGCTATTACAAAATCTTCCAACTATAACCCCACCCAAAAGTTGGCTAACAAATCTACAGTTAATGGATAACAAACTAGAGATCAAAGCTAACAGTTATGATTTTCAAGATATCAATTCACTCGGCGTACAGCTTAAAAGACACCCCGGTTTAAGTGATATTCAATTGAAAAAAATCAGCCGAGTGAATCAATTAAACCGTTTACACCTAACTGCCAAATACCAAGGGGAGCTCGATGAGTGAATCTACACATTCTTTTTGGTACCGCCCTTTTTGGCAACAAACGCTACCGGTTTGGTTCTTCATGGCTCTTTGTATCATTACTGGGTATTTTTTATACTGGAAAGAAAATCAAAATCAGATTATGGAATTAGCTACTGAGAACCTGAGCTTAATTGAAGCAATTGCAAAAGAAACAAAAACTCTTCACCACTCACCTTCGTTGCAACTACTAGAAAAGCAGGCTCAATTGTTAAAGCAATCAATTGATATTAAAGAAGCACCTCTTGAATTACTTACACAGTTAAATACTTTACTTTCTCGTTCTTCAGTCACACTTAATCAATTGCAACCCACAGATATCAATACCTATTTTATGGAGTTCCAAGGCAATTTTGCTGCTATTTATCACGTTATAGAGCAGCTTCTTACTCTTCCTCAAACTCAGAGATGGCATTTCCAAGATATAAAAATACATTTAAAACAAGGAATTATCATTACCGCCATCTCATTTTCATTTTTCAACGACACTCTCGCCATCAAGGATGATAACCATAATGAATAACTCACTAACTAACATTCTCATGATAATTATTGGGGGACTCTTCTTTTTGTCTTCATTTTTAGTCTCTGCCGAAGAAATTAGAGATCCTTTTGCACCACTTACCCCACCTTTGGTAATAGAAAATCAGCCCACCTCAGAGATTACAATAGCGCCAATAGCACCAAGTAAAACACTACTAACCGAAAAAATATTTAAATTAGTCTCAGTCAATGCCCAAGAGGTTCGCCTCCTATTAGAACACCCTGATACTTCATTATTATCAACAAATGCATCTATCCATCACGATATCGCAACAAACAGTCTTATTATTAAAGATGTTCCAGATCGGTTAGCACTGATTGATGAATGGATAAAACATAAAGATATACCGAATAAACAAGTGCAAATCACTGCACATATCATTAGTAGCAGCCGAACTGCATTACAAGAATTGGGTTTAGAATGGGGAATGATGGCAGGGGGAAATCTGAGCACTAATCATTTACATCGTTACAACCGTTACTCTTCAATATCCGGGCAATTTTCCTTCAATGTTCTTAGCCTTGGAGAGGGTTTACTTGAAATGAAACTTAAAGCATTAGAAAAAGAAAATTTGCTTTCTATTATTGCGAGTCCTCGTTTAGTTGCTTCACACCAACAACCCGCAAGTATTCAGCAAGGTACAGAGATCCCCTATGTCACCAGTAATGAAAAGAAAACGCACGTACAATTTAAAGACGCTGTACTCGGAATGGATGTCACTCCCGCTATTGTGCGTGATGAAAAAGTTGAGTTAAATCTAAAAATTAGTCATAACTCGCCTGATACTGCACTCACTAGCAGTCAACATCATCACTTGGCCATCAATAAGCAAGAAATCGCAACGACCGTTACTATCAAAAATAATGAAACCCTTATCCTTGGGGGAATTTTTCAACAAAAACAAGAAAAAACAGAGACGGGGTTACCTTTTTTATCTCACATTCCTTTTCTAGGTACATTATTCACAAATACGGCAGAGCATATAGATAAACGTGTCCTTATCGTTTTTATAACACCAAAACTTATCAATATTTAATATAGAAAAAATAACGCATATACTTCAAATAGTTGAATAAGCAATAAGTCAAAGATGACAAAAAAAAATATTTTTTATGCCATAAACCTACCGGATAAATTTGACGCTGACGTCGTTTTAGCATACAAGGTTATCCATTGAGTGTTCTAACTATCCGTAGATTAAAGAACAAGCTGTCAGTCGCTTATAAAACAGCCACAATTAATGTTGCTCTACACTTAACAGAAATAACTTGCTGATACCAATAGCTAGAAACTGTTAAAAACCATGATAAACAAGGCATTAGACAACATAGACGGCTCAAATATAGAAACCTGCAATTTTAAATATGGCACTTTGCTTGCTTAGTGCCATATTTATATAGTTGCAATTCAGGTTGATGTATTGAGATAATTTTCTTATCTGATCTCACATCATCACTTATGAGGTTTCAGTTTAGGTCCCGCCGCTAATCTGATTGGCGGGGCGGGTAATCATTAACGAATAATCGTAGTAATACCAAAAAACATGGCAGAGAAACGCAATATCTTTCTGGTTGGACCAATGGGTGCTGGCAAAAGTACTATTGGCCGTCAGTTGGCTCAACAGCTTAATATGGAGTTTTTCGACTCTGATCACGAGATAGAAAAACGCACTGGCGCAGATGTAGGCTGGGTATTCGACCTTGAAGGTGAAGAAGGCTTTCGCGATCGCGAAGAAAAAATCATCAATGAGCTTACAGAGAAACAAGGCATTGTTTTAGCAACAGGCGGTGGCTCTGTTAAGTCCAAAGAGACCCGTAATCGCCTATCCGCTCGCGGTGTCGTTGTTTATCTTGAGACCACCATTGAGAAACAATTATCTCGTACACAACGTGACAAAAAACGTCCACTATTACAAGTTGACGAACCTGCGCGTGAAGTTCTTGAGAAACTGGCTGACGAACGCAATCCGATGTATGAAGAAATTGCTGATATTACTATTCATACTGATGAGCAAAGCGCTAAAGTTGTTGCCAGCCAAATCATTGAACTATTAGAAAAAAACTAATTATTCATGGTGTTATTTTCAAAAATGAACTTAAGGTAAAGCAAGATGGAAAAAGTCACCGTCACTCTAGACGAACGTAGTTATCCAATCAATATTGCACCCGGCTTATATCAACAAACGGATGCATTTTGGCCATTAACTGCAGGTCAACGAGCAATGGTTGTGACAAATGAAACTCTTGCCCCTATTTATCTCGATAAGATAAAGCATGTTCTTGAATCTTCAGGTGTAAAAGTTGATACCATCATTCTACCAGACGGTGAACAATACAAATCATTATTCATTATGAATGATGTATTTACCGCATTACTTGAAAAACACCATAACCGTGACACCACCCTCATCGCTCTTGGTGGGGGCGTCATTGGCGATTTAACCGGTTTCGCAGCAGCAAGTTATCAGCGTGGAGTGCGTTTTATTCAAGTTCCTACGACCTTATTATCTCAAGTGGACTCTTCTGTCGGTGGTAAAACCGCTGTCAATCATCCATTAGGGAAAAATATGATCGGTGCATTTTATCAACCCGCTTCTGTTGTGGTTGATCTCAACTGTTTAAAAACACTTCCACCAAGAGAACTCGCTTCTGGCTTAGCTGAGGTCATTAAATATGGCATTATCCTCGATAGTGACTTTTTTAGCTGGCTAGAAGATAATATTGATGCTCTCGTTACTCTTGATGACCACGCGATGGCCTACTGTATTCGCCGTTGTTGTGAATTAAAAGCACAAGTCGTTGCGGCAGACGAAAAAGAAACTAGTGGGTTACGTGCACTATTGAACTTAGGCCATACTTTTGGCCATGCTATCGAGGCGCATATGGGCTATGGCGTCTGGTTACATGGTGAAGCTGTCGCTGCTGGCATGGTTATGGCTGCAAAAACAGCTGAGTTACTTGGTCAATTTACTCCTGAACAAACACAGCGAGTGGTCACACTTTTAGAGCGTGCATCACTTCCCGTCACAGGCCCGTCACAAATGAAGCCCGATGATTATCTCCCACATATGATGCGAGATAAAAAAGTGATGGGTGGAAAACTACATTTAATTTTACCTACCACTATCGGCCATTCGGAAATGCGTTCAGATGTTGATACGCAGACTGTCATTGCGGCAATATCATCCTGTATGTCATAAAACGAAGAAAAACTCGAATTTTTACTGGCGTTTTAAAATGTTACTGGTAGATGTTCGCTAAAGTCGTTAAATTATACGGTATGCCTACGCCTATATACGAAACTCTGAAAAAGCGTATTATCAATACCACTTTGGCTAGCGTGGTATTACGAAAGGATATATGCTTTAAAATAAGCAGTGATGCCCTGCTTGGTCGTTAAGAGGTTGTACTGATAAGAGACATTTTATCTCTACTATAGGCAAATTTTATTCGGGAGAGGAAAATGGACGAATTTAAACCAGATAACCAGCCTCAAGGTCAAAATGATCTTAGGCCAGATACATCGGATAGACCGACTGGGCGCTCACGCCAATCATCATCTGCTGCAAAACCTAAAATTGCACTCTCACGCCAACATATTATGATTGGTGTAGGTGTTCTGGTTCTATTGCTGCTCATTATTGCTATCAGCTCAGCTTTAAAGGCCCCTACAGAGCATGAAAAGCAACAAACAACGGGTGCAAATAATTCACAGAATATCGACTTATCGGGCTCCTCATCGTTGACAAATTCACAAGGTCAAACGTTATCAGGGCAACCGCAAGAAATTACCGGTACACAAATTACCCCGACACCAACCCAAGGAGAGCCTCAAACTCAACCAAATGGTCTGGGTGAGCGTATCGAAATACCTGGTGATGTCGTTGATGCCTTAAATCAAGGCCAAGTTTCTGTACCAAATACTAACCAACCACAAAATGCGACACAGTTAACACCACCAACTGTTAAACCTGTCGAACAGCAACCTGTGGTTAAACCAGTCACACCAGAAAAAACACCTGCAAAACCCGTTGAGCAAAAACATCCTGTGCAGACTAAACAGCCAGCGAAACCCGCATCAACAGCAAGTAGCCAAGGTAGTAATATCATGTCTGCGCCAGCAGGTAGCTATACATTACAACTCAGCAGCGCAAGCCGCTCTGATACATTGGAAGCTTTTGCAAAAGAAAACAAACTGGCCAATTACAAAGTCTATAAAACTATACGTAATGGGCAAACCTGGTATGTTCTTATTCATGGAAATTATAGTTCAGTGACCGACGCAAAAAATGCAATAGGAACCTTACCTGCTGCAGTGCAAGCGAAAAAACCGTGGGTTAGAAATATGAAACAAGTCAAACAGGATCAAAAATAACAACGTTTTTCCCCGGGCGCATTATGTTGTCCTGACAGAGTATAGATTTATTACTCTAAACGATTGTAATAATAAAGACGGCATGAAAAAAAAACGCGCTTTTTTAAAATGGGCTGGGGGCAAATACCCCCTTGTGGAAGAAATCAAAAAACACCTTCCACAAGGTGATTGCTTAATTGAGCCTTTTGTTGGTGCTGGGTCAGTGTTTTTAAACACCAGTTATGATTCCTACATACTGGCAGATATCAACAGTGACCTCATCAACCTCTACAATACGGTTAAAGACCGTGCTGATTCTTTTATCGAAGAAGCCCAGCAAATCTTCACACCTGAATATAATACTTCCGAACAATATTATTTAATGCGTGAAGCCTTTAACCAATCAACCGATACTGAGAAACGCAGTATCCTTTTTTTATACTTAAACCGCCACTGCTATAATGGGTTATGCCGTTATAATTCTCGTGGTGAATTTAATGTTCCTTTCGGCCGCTATAAAAAACCCTATTTTCCTAAAGAAGAATTACTGTGGTTTGCTGAAAAATCACAAAATGCGACGTTTATAACTCAGCATTATGGTGAAACCTTGCTCAACGCAAAAGAGGGGGCTGTTGTCTACTGTGACCCACCCTATGCACCTTTATCAGATACCGCTAATTTCACCGCGTATCATACGAATTCATTTAATTCGCTTGAACAACAAAACTTAGCGATTTTGGCACAAAAGTTATCAACAGAAAGCAAAATCCCTGTCTTGATCTCAAATCATGATACGCCGATGACGAGAGAGTGGTATCATCAAGCCCAATTACATATTGTAAAAGTACGTCGCACTATCAGTAGAAATATATTGAACCGGACAAAAGTCAATGAGTTACTGGCATTATATCCGGGTATACCAAATAGCCTTTCTCCTAGAAAGATAGATAAGAAAAAAACGCAGCGCCTTGTACCTAGCGATGAATGGCTCTCAGATAACGATTAATAATCGGAGACAATAATGAAAAACTTTCTCATTGCCCCATCTATTTTATCTGCTGACTTTGCCCGTTTAGGCGAAGATACTGCCAATGTTCTTGCAGCTGGTGCCGATATCGTGCATTTTGATGTTATGGATAACCATTATGTGCCAAACTTAACGTTTGGAGCGCCTATATGTAAAGCACTGCGTGACTACGGAATTACTGCACCTATCGATGTCCATTTAATGGTGAAACCCGTTGACCGCATTATCCCTGACTTTGCTAAGGCCGGTGCAACCCATATTAGTTTCCATCCTGAAGCCAGTGAACACGTTGATCGCTCACTGCAATTAATTCGTGAGCATGGCTGTACTGCAGGGTTAGTATTTAACCCAGCAACCCCACTTAGCTACCTTGATTATGTGATGGATAAAGTCGATATGATCCTACTCATGTCAGTCAATCCAGGTTTTGGTGGCCAATCCTTTATCCCACAAACACTCAATAAATTGCGCCAAGTCCGTAAATTAATTGATGAGAGTGGCTATGATATTCGTTTGGAAGTCGATGGCGGTGTCAAAGTGAACAATATCGCAGAAATCGCAGCAGCAGGTGCGGATACCTTCGTTGCAGGTTCTGCTATTTTTGATCAACCTGACTATAAAACGGTCATCGACGCGATGCGTAACGAATTACAAAAGGTATCTCAATGACTCAAGTTGTATTAGAGAATATCAAAGCGATAGCTTTCGATTTAGACGGCACTCTCGTAGACAGCGCCAGCGGCTTAGCTGACGCTATCGACAACATGCTCAACGAATTGAATTTCCCTCCCGCAGGTAAAGAACGTGTTTCTATTTGGGTCGGCAATGGGGTTGATGTGTTAGTTGAGCGAGCGCTTTCTTGGGCAGGAGCAGAAATCACGCCCGAGCTACAAAAAAGAGCACGAGCCAGTTTTGATAAATTCTATGCAACATCTGTCACCACAGGCAGCCAACTGTTCCCTGAAGTAAAAGACACTTTAGAGCAATTAGCGAAACATGGCCTGCCTATGGGGATTGTAACTAATAAAGCGACCCCATTTATTGCTCCATTATTGAAGAAGTTAGACATTGAACACTACTTTTCTCTGGTATTGGGTAGCGATGATGTCAAAGCTTTAAAACCGCATCCAGCTCCTCTCTACTTAACGATGGGAACATTCGGTTTACGTAAAGAAGAATTGCTTTTTGTCGGCGATTCTCGTAATGATATTATTGCAGCGAAAAGCGCTGAATGCCCGTGTGTCGGTCTGACCTACGGTTATAACTATGGTGAATCTATTGCACTGAGTGAACCGAACTGTGTATTAACGCATTTTTCTGATTTATTACCTGCAATTGGGTTATCTGAAATAAAATAAGCAAGGACATAACTAAATGAGCACTCCCACTGAAAATTTAAAGCAACCCCAAAAACCAATCGTATTCAGCGGCGCACAGCCTTCCGGTGAATTAACCATCGGTAACTATATGGGTGCATTACGTCAGTGGGTACAAATGCAAGATGACTACGATTGCATTTACTGTATCGTTGACCAGCACGCTATCACTGTTCGCCAAGACCCTATCGAGCTGCGTAAAAGAACCCTTGATACACTCGCGCTTTATTTAGCTTGTGGCATTGACCCGAAAAAAAGCACTATTTTTGTTCAGTCCCATGTCCCACAACATGCTCAATTGAGCTGGGCGCTTAACTGTTACACCTATTTCGGTGAGTTGAGCCGTATGACTCAGTTTAAAGATAAATCGGCCCGTCATGCAGAAAATATCAATGCAGGCCTATTTGATTACCCGGTACTAATGGCCGCAGATATTTTGATTTATCAAACGAATCAAGTGCCTGTTGGTATTGACCAGAAACAACACCTTGAATTGAGTCGTGATATTGCTCAACGCTTCAATGCTATTTACGGTGATATTTTCACTGTACCCGATCCATTCATTCCGACAGGTGGTGGTGCCCGTGTTATGGCGCTGCAAGATCCAACCAAGAAAATGTCTAAGTCTGATGATAACCGTAACAACGTTATCGCATTATTAGAAGACCCGAAATCTGTCGTGAAAAAAATCAAACGCGCAATGACTGACTCCGAAGAGCCACCGCGTATTCGTTATGATTTAGAAAACAAACCGGGTGTTTCTAACTTATTAGATATCATGTCAGGCGTGACTGGTAAGAAAATCGCAGAACTCGAAGCAGAATTTGAAGGCCAAATGTACGGTCATCTAAAAGGTGCTGTGGCAGAAGCCGTTTCTGGCATGTTAACTACACTTCAAACTCGCTACCATGAATTCCGTAATGATGAAGTGCTGCTCAACCAAATTATGGATGAAGGTGCAACCAAAGCGGCTGCTCGCGCGCAAGAAACGTTAGATAAAGTTTATGAAGCAATTGGCTTCGTTAAACGCCCGCAGTTGTAATATTCACCACTTAAATTAAGTGTAATGGGGGAAATTCATCCCCCATTAGGCTACTGACAACGTCTATTTCCTCCTGTAATACCCAGCCCATCAATTCAAAATGCCAAATTAATTACCCACAGTAATTAAATGTAATATCGTGTAATTAATCTCTTTTTGCCTTGTGTCTGGAGTTAACTCTAATGTTTATATTAATCGTGAACACACTCAATAACGGAGAATTACCTATGTCATTTTTCAGCAAATTATTTGGGTTAAATCGAGGTTCACGCTATTCCAAACATGGTGGGGCATCCAAGCATGGGGGGTATTCAAATCAAGGACACTCATCCAAACACAGTGACCATAATAATGGGTACTACAACGATAAACAGCAGATCGAGCAGCAATACCGTAACGTGATGCAGTGCCAACAATGTCGCTCAATGATCCGATATGGCGATAAATTCTGTAGTGAGTGCGGTTTACCCGTGTGAAGTAAATAAACAATTCTTATACCCCTAATTGGAGGTGCAAATGTTTATTATTAATGCGCTATGGCTTAATTCATACAAAGAATATATAAAGCAATTTATTACTTCGCCAAGGGAGATGGGGTCGATTATTCCATCATCTAGCTCACTCTGTAATACCATGCTGAGTTATATCGATTGGGGCAAACAAAGTAAATTTGCAGAAATAGGTGCTGGTAATGGCGTAATGACAAAACAAATACTGCAAAAGTCTTCATTAAATACATCATTAGATATTTATGAAGTTAATAATACGTTTATTACACAACTTCAACAGATTAAAGATAACCGAGTTATCGTTTACCCCATTTCGGCTGAATATCTTCAAGATGAGTATGATGTGATTATCTCTGGCATCCCTTTTCTCTCACTAAATAAAAAGATAGGCATGAGAATTCTGAAGAAAGCGAATCAATGCTTAGTTGCCAAGCAAGGGGTTTTTATTTTATTTCAATACACCCAATCCTGCGAAAAGATGTTTTCTCGCTATTTTAATTTTACAAAACAACGTGTCTATCTCAATTTTCCACCCGCTTGGGTTTATGTTTGCTACCCCAAATAAATTTTTCATAAAAAACGGGATAAATTTCCCGTTTTTACCATGCTCAATAACAATCAATTAGATTAATATCACATATGGGTTGGAGCAAATATGCCATCCACCACCTGATTTAATTCTGTAAGTTAAATGTGGGGGGTTATCGCGAATTAACGTTCAGAATCTAATTGCTCATTATTTTTCAGAACTTCTTGCGCTTTACTGTAGCTTTCAATTAATAGTTGATAAGCAGGGAAAATTTGTGTGTAAGCCATTGCCCACTCCGCCGCATCTTCACGGTTCCAAGTCCCTTGTAATTCTGACGCAACAGCCGCAGTATCCAATGGAACGACACCCGCTTGCACCACTCGCGCTAAGGTAATTTCTTGCGCCATTTTGCTGTAGGTGCCTGATGCATCAATGACCACAAATACTTGATAACCATCCATCACCGCACTAATCGCAGGGAAAGCCATACAAACACTGGTAATGGTTCCTGCAATAATTAATTGTTTTTTACCTGTTGCTTTTACCGCTGCCACAAACTCAGGGTTATCCCATGCATTAATTTCGCCACGGCGTGCAATATATTGTGCATGTGGTGCGTTTTGATGAATTTCTGGGATGAGCGGACCATTTGGTCCTTGAGGTACAGAAGCCGTTGTGATTACTGGAATTTTAGCTAGGGAAGCCATTTTAGCCAGAACAGCGGCACGAGCGCGCAATTCCGTCATTGGCATGTCACCTACGGTTTGGAATAAGCCACTCTGGTGATCGATTAATAACATCACCGCATCTTCTGGGTTAATAGCAGGACGTTGACCATTAAAATTAGCTGGGCTACTCATGATGAAACCTCTCAATCGATAAAATATGAAATCTGTTTTTGATTTAAAAATAGAACGATAGCCGCTCCGTTTTCGTATTATTTAGATTAATTCATCAATTTAAGGCTGAGTAGTCCAGTTTTTGATAAACACTGTTCTATAAATAGAATAATTAGACTTTATTCTATTGTTCTATCACTGCAACAATGAAACCTATTTTTGCCACTACTGCCAAATGATTTGCTCCTTTATTATTCAGTCATCAAAACAATTTTAGGGGCAAAACCATGAAAAAAATTATTGGTATCTATCAATCTCCTCGCAGCCATTGGGTCGGAGACGGCTTTCCTGTCCGTTCAATGTTTAGCTATAATGATCATGGGAAATACCTCAACCCATTCCTTTTGCTCGACAGAGCGGGGCCTTTTGATTTCCCAAGCTCAAATTCAGCAAACAGGGGGGTTGGCGAGCATCCACACCGTGGGTTTGAAACCGTTACAATAGTGTATGATGGCGAAGTGGCTCACCATGACTCTACGGGGGAAGGCGGTGTGATAGGCCCAGGTGATGTTCAATGGATGACTGCGGCATCGGGTATTTTACATCAAGAGTATCAGTCTGACGCCTTCATGAAACAAGGTGGCACTCTTGATATGGTACAACTGTGGGTTAATTTGCCAGCAAAAGACAAATCAGCGGCCCCCGGCTACCAGCTGTTAGAAAGCCATAGTATGCCAAAAGTCGCATTACCCAATGATGCAGGTACACTGCGAGTGATCGCGGGTGACTATTTAGGCAATAAAGGGGCAGCAAAAACCTTTAGTCCATTAGATGTATGGGATTTGCAGCTGAACAAAGGTAAAACGGTAGGTATCCCAACCAAAGCGGGACGCTATGTCGGTTTAGTCATGTTACGTGGTTCAATATTTGTTGATGGTCGTTCCGCTTTAAACGAAGGGGAGCTGATGATCCTCGACGATACAGACAGCAATATTCTGTTAGAAGCCACAGAAGATGCCTTAGTACTGTTGCTCAGTGGTGATCCTATTAATGAGCCGGTTGTTGGTTACGGCCCCTTTGTGATGAATACTATGCAAGAAATCAATGAAGCCGTGAATGATTTCAACAGTGGGAAATTTGGCCGCATTCCTGAAACACAGTAAATAAGAAATATTTCCCTGATAGCCTAATGTGCTATCGGGGAAATTTATTTCACTGACGGCGAAATATTATCAGCTAAATGATTTAATAATAATTGGATTGATGGCAACAGCCCTTTGCGTGATGGATACACCGCATGAATGATATCTTCAGGAAACTGCCATTTCGGTAATACCTCTATCAATTTCCCTGATTCAATGTCTTTTTCTACCACACCATAAGGCAACCTTGCGATCCCAACCCCTTTGCGTGCCGCATGGTATAGCGTTAAGACATCTGTTGTCGCTAACTTAGGGGTAAAATGCTGCGTAAAGCTAAGATCGTGACTATTTTTGAGGGTCAACGTGTAATTTTGTGAGTGCTCTGTATTCGCTAACATCGGGTAATCCACCAGCTTTTCTGGCTCTGTGAGTTCACCGTGCTCTGCGAATAACTGCGGGCTAGCCACTAAGATACGCCGTGAATATCCAAGTACTTTCATCATTAAGCCAGAATCATCTAATGGCAATGAACGCACGCGAATAGCTAAATCCAACCCTTCACTAATCACATCTACAGGGCGGTTAACTGCTAAAATTTGAACATCAATATCAGGGTACTTTATCATAAAATCTACAAGTAATTCTTTGAGATAGACTTGTAACAGTGCGACTGGACACGATAACTTGATCGTTCCTTTAGGGTGTGACTGAACGGAACAAATCAATTCATGAGCAACTTCAGCTTCATCCACCACATTTTTACACTGCTGATAAAAAACTTGCCCCACTTCCGTGACATGAAACTGGCGAGTAGAACGGTAAATCAATGAAACATTAAGGTTTTTCTCTAAGTCTGCAATACGTCGACTCAATTTAGATTTAGGGATCCCTAGAGCCAAACCCGCTTGTGAAAAGCCACCATATTCCACAACTTTCACAAAATAGTAGAGATCATTTAAATCATATTGCATCTCACCCCCTCAATATTCTTAATCGCAATATCGCCATCTTACTAAAAACCCCAAAAAAGCGCTTTAAAAATGAATACCGCCAATAAGGCCTGCAAACAAAACAAATAGTCTGGCAAGCAAAACAACTAATTCACGATAACAAAGCGAAATAAATTAAAGTGACCGATTCGCTATGGAGGTTTAGCATGTACCGCGCACTTTGGGAATTACTTCGTCCCTATCGCTTCACACTATTATTTGCACTTATTTTACAAGCCATCGCAGGCCTCTGTTCACTCATTCCATTGATAGCAATTAGCCAAATTGCCAACGCTTCCGTTCATCAATATTATGAATGGGTTGTTATTGCATCCATAGGGGGTGTGAGCTGGCTAATTTGCCAAACTTTTGCTCTGTATTTAACCCATCAAACTGATAACCATCTCTGCCACCAACTCAGGCTACAACTTCTGGATAAAGTAGAAAAACTCCCTCTAAACCACTTTGCCCAACATGGTCGAGATGGCTTTTTGCAAATAGCTGATCGTGATGTCCGTTCGCTACACCAATTAACCGCTCATGCCCCCGCAGATATCACAAAATTAATTATCGTCCCAATAACAGCAACTCTCATCCTATTATGGCAAAATACACTACTCACCATTTTTTGCTTGATGCCATTAATCACCTCGGTTTTTTTATTTAAACAAATGCGTTCTATACGTTATCACGCGCTATATGCCTCACGTAACCGGGCAATGAGCGACCTGTATGAACAATATGCTGAACTTGCAGATAACCCGCTACAGGCAAGGCAATATCCCAATCAATCCATTCAAAAAAAAGCATCACAAGCGTTATACCAATTTGAAATCGCCTTTAAGCGATGGATAAGTAAAATAGGCGCCTTGAGCTCACTGACCCAAGTCGGTATCAGCAGCACATTGCTATCATTATGGGTTATTTTTGGGGTTTCATTACTCTCTGAGCCTGTACCTCTCGCTCAAGTCATTTTATTCATTCTATTAATTAGCAGTATTGCTGCCCCCGTTGCTGCAATGGGGCATGGTGCAGACGCTTTGAACCTTGCTGTTAGCGCATCAGAACGTATTCGCCAACTTCTAGCTGAACCGGATATGCATTACGGAGAAAAGGAAATTACTCCATCCCAAGGTGAGCTCAAACTTGCCCAAGTTGACGTTAGAATAGGTGATAACCCAATATTATCGAATATTAATATCACCGTAGCACCCAACGAATTTATTGCTATTGTCGGAACATCTGGAGCGGGAAAAAGCACCTTAATACAACTTATGGCGCGCTTTTTAGACCCAACAAAGGGAAATGTCCTCTTTAACTCAGTTCCATTACCACTGCTATCATTAACTAGTTTGAACCGTACGGTTTCCATCGTCATGCAAAGCACTTCGCCTCTGCCTTGTTCTGTACGTGAAAATCTACGGCTATTTGCCCCAAACGCCACTGAAGATGACATGTACCGTTACCTTGGTGAACTCAATTTATTATCACTGGTAAAACAACAACCTAAAGGGCTGGATGCTGTAATAGAGCAAGATGTAGTGTTGTCCGGTGGAGAAGCCCAACGCCTCGCGATTGCACGAGCGTTGCTATCGCCTGCGCCTTTATTGCTGCTTGATGAACCGACATCCGCACTTGATCCACAAAATGCACAGCGGGTACTTAATTTATTGCACAGTGAGCCGCGAACTTGTGTATTCGTTACCCATGACTTAAACGGCTTGAATCTAGCAGACCGCATCTTATTGTTAGGTAACGGAAAATTAATCGCACAAGGCTCGCATCAACAACTTTCAATACATTCAGAACCCTATCAGCAACTTTTACGTGCATTGGAGGAGAACTGTGCTTAAACGCTTATTGTACACCGTACGTAATGCTATATTTTGGATGACGCTAAGCGCTATTTTAGAAGGAATTAGCGGGTTATTTTTATTTGTCGTTATTTTAGATTGGCACCTTGATACCTCTATGCCATTAATACTATTCACTCTTTCTAGCTTAACGACACTCGCCGTAACATTTATAGCCACCCAGAAAGGCTATTTTGCAGGGGGATTCGTGATGCGCTATCTTGCTACGGCACTTATTCGCCATCTGCCCCTTTCATTGCAACCCATTTCAAACAGCAACCAATTAATTTCAGGACCTGTATCACAGGTTATGTCTGTCCCCGCACATTTGCTCCATCCTATTATCAGTGGGTTAGTCACGCCCTGTACTATCGTGATTGGCGTGTTAGTCTATCAAGGTGCATTTGGCGCTATTTTACTGTTTATACTCCTTTTGTTATTAATCTCTTTACGCTTATCCGCCAGAAAAATTGCCTTTTTTGAACGAGCAACTCATGAATCAGAACAACAAGCAATGAGTGCACTCAACCAATATGCGCTCCACCAGCCATTGATTCGTCGCTCAAATACCCATTATGAGCAGCTGCATCCCAAATTTGCCTTAGCATCCCAGTATCAAACTCAGAGACAGCTACAACGAAGAAGTTTGCCATTTCACTTATTATTTTCATTGATGGTACAAACCGCGTTTATTACGCTCTTTGGGTTCGGTATTTATTTAGTTGATCATGCAAAGATACCATTAAATATGTGGCTAGCAGGGTTAGTTTTATTAGCGCGCTTAATTGAACCTATGTGGTTACTTTCTCATTTAGACCAATCAATTAGGCAAATGAAAAAAGCAATTCAACGAATCGAAAAAGCCTTGCAGGCTCCGGTGTTAACATTTCCTTATCGTTCATCAACACCCACTATCGATAGCGTTAGCTGTGAACAGTTATCATTTTACAGTGATAATAAAAAATGCATTTTACAAAATATAGGTCTTAGCTTTAAGGAACATACGCTTACCGCCATTGTAGGGCCATCCGGAGCAGGAAAAAGTACATTATTAAGCTTACTCGCTCGCTTACAAGACCCAACACATGGCAGTGTGAACTACGGTAATAAAAATATTAAAAACCTATCACAAGAAATATTGTGTGCTCGCCGGGGAGTCTTACTTCAAGATAGCCGTTTATTTTGCGGTAGCGTACGCCAAAATTTGGCACTTGATAATGATAATATTGATGACCGGGCAATCAGTGCATTGCTGACTCAACTTAATTTCACTGTCAATCATACGTTCTTAGAAAAAGAGATAGGTGCCGGTGGTATGTTACTTTCTGGAGGACAAAGACAACGGCTGTGTATTGCAAGGCTGATTCTACAGCATCCTAATATCATTTTAATGGATGAACCAACAGCAAGCCTTGATAATATCAATACTGCCTCCGTGATTGACCTTATTACTCAAGCCAAACAACAAACACGTATCATCGTCACCCACCAGCCTAATCTAGCCCGACAAGCGGATGAAATTGTGTATATGGAGAAAGGAAAAATTATCGCTCAGGGAACACATCTCGAATTAATGGCGAATATCCCGTGGTACCAACAGTTTATACAACAAACGCCTAAGACATAGGCATTTTCAGTATCGCACGTTATATTGCTAGCAAGCGCTTATGGCTGAAGACTCTCTCTGCTATAAGCGCACAATGGCTTTTCACCTGTGATTAACGCTTACCAAACAACCGGTGCTTAAACTCTTCGATGCGGTGGTTATCTAAACGGTTCTGCATGGTTAAGCTCCAACTTGCGGATAACCCTGCGGCACTTAACAGGCGCTGGTATAGTTCCTCATCATAAGGGGCATGAAATGCAATCATAATGGCTTCTTGTACTGAAATATCACTATTGCGGCTCAATAGCGCTAATGGCGCATTTTCACTAACATTGCCTGTTTTAATGACACGGTACAACCAACCACAACGCCCATTGTCTTGCATTATTTGTGCAAAATTTTCAATTCCCGTTAACCCATTGAGCTTATAACAAGGGGAACGGGGTTGAGTGACCTGAATACGCGCATCACCCCATGCAAAAATATCCCCAATAAATACGTTTTCTTCAGTCATACCCAACGTTGATATATTTTCCCCAAATGCAGAGGCAACAAATAAATCGGCTAAATCAGGATATGCATTGACCCAGAAATCATAATGGTCACGAGGATAATGACAAAGTGCTCTATCAGGCCCACCATGGTGGCGTTTTTCAGCTTGTTCATCACCATCAAGCCCCAATTGCCCTAATACCAGTAACCCGTCGGCAGCTTGCTTATGGATAGCGCTGTGCCCACAAGACTGGGTTGCTTGGACTTTACCGATAAAGACTTGGGGATAATATGACATGAACAGTGCTCTCCACTTAGCAAAGTAATAGAACTTCCATCATAAAGAATGCCAGTAGAGATAACAATCAGATGGGCTACAAAATAAAAAAGCGCAGCATTAACGCTGCGCTTATGGCAAATAAATTATCTTATAAAATTATTTAGCTTTTGCTGCAAAACGTGCCGCTGCTTCATCCCAGTTCACAACTGACCAGAATGCTTTAATATAATCAGGGCGGCGGTTTTGGAATTTCAGGTAATAAGCGTGTTCCCACACGTCTAAACCGATAATTGGGTAACCAGATACGCCTGAAATAGCCTCACCCATTAATGGGCTGTCTTGGTTAGCAGTTGAAACGACAGCTAATTTACCGTCATCTTTCAGAACCAGCCATGCCCAGCCAGAACCGAAACGTGTTGCAGCTGCTTTTTCAAACAGTTCTTTAAATGCATCAACGCTACCGAAATCACGCTCAATCGCAGCTTTCAGTTCGCCTTTTAATTCAGTACCTAATTTCAAACCTTTCCAGAACAGACTATGGTTTGAGTGGCCACCTGCGTTGTTACGAACAAACGTACGTTGATCAGCTGGGATTTGGTCCAATTTTTGAATCAAAACATCGATATCTAAACCCGCTAATTCAGGCAGTTTTTCTAACGCTGTATTGGTGTTAGTCACATAGGTTTGATGGTGCTTAGTATGGTGGATTTCCATGGTTTGCTTGTCAAAGTGTGGTTCCAGCGCATCATAAGCATAAGGTAAAGCAGGTAACGTATAACTCATATTATTGTCTCCAGTGACGTAAATACCGCTATGTTTCTCATTTTTACCACAAGGCTCATAGGGTAAACACTTGCGTAACTTCGCACCTTGTGAATTACTATCTATTATAGTTATTTTACTGTTAATGAAAATCATTATCAAACCCATAGTAAATGTATGGATATTTATATTCGCTATGAGAACTCCTTTATTCAGTAACTAATACCAATAACCCCATCGTTTATTTTTCTTTAAATCTACCTTTTATTATATTTTTAGCTTTATATTTCAATTTGATATTTAGCATCAAATGATAATACTGCAAATCTCATTACAATTAATACGTGATCTTCCGCGCAAAAGAAAAACAAATTTAAAAATCGTGCTTTAGTTAACCATTTTTTGACATAGTATTAACATCTGCAAGGAGATAATAATATGACTCAAATAACTAAACATCCCGTTCCTGCTGAAATTGCAAAAAATGCCCTGATAAACGAACAACAGTATAACGATGAGTACCAACGCTCGATTCAAGACCCTGAAGGATTTTGGGGCGAAAAAGGAAAAATCGTTGATTGGATTAAACCTTATACACGTGTCAAGAACACCTCTTTTGACCCCGGCCATATTGATATCCGCTGGTTTGAAGATGGTACATTAAATTTAAGTGCGAACTGTTTGGACCGCCATCTGGCTGAAAAAGGCGACCAAACTGCGATTATTTGGGAAGGCGATGACCCCTCATCGTCAAAAAATGTCACTTACCGCGAACTGCACCATGATGTTTGTCAGTTTGCTAATGTTTTGAAACAACAAGGTATTCGTAAAGGCGATGTTGTTGCCATTTACATGCCGATGGTTGTCGAAGCTGCTGTCGCGATGCTGGCTTGTGCTCGTATTGGCGCGATACATACAGTCATTTTTGCTGGTTTCTCCCCTGAGGCGGTCTCTGGTCGCGTTATTGACTGCAAAGCGAAGCTAATCATCACTGCAGATGAAGGCTTACGAGCGGGTCGTGCAATTCCATTAAAGAAAAATGTGGATGACGCACTCGCTAACCCGCAAGTCACTACGGTTTCTAATGTGATTGTTTACCAACGCACAGGCAACGCACCGAGCTGGGTAGAAGGCCGTGATCTCTGGTGGCATGACGTCATCAAAGGGGTCAGTGCAGATTGCCCTCCAGAAGAAATTAACGCAGAAGACCCGCTATTCATCTTATATACCTCTGGTTCGACAGGTAAGCCGAAAGGCGTTCTGCATACCACTGGCGGTTATTTAGTCTATGCCACACTGACATTTAAATACACCTTCGACTACCATCCAGGTGAAGTTTATTGGTGTACTGCAGATGTAGGCTGGGTTACAGGCCATAGCTATTTGTTATATGGGCCATTATCCAATGGTGCTAAAACATTAATGTTCGAAGGGGTACCTAATTATCCAGCAGTTAACCGAATGAGCCAAGTGGTTGATAAACACCAAGTCAATATCCTTTATACTGCTCCAACTGCTATCCGTGCATTAATGGCCGAAGGAGATAAAGCCATTGAAGGTACAGATCGCAGCTCATTACGAATTCTCGGTTCAGTGGGGGAACCCATTAACCCTGAAGCTTGGGAGTGGTTCTACAAAAAAATTGGTAATAGCCGCTGCCCAGTAGTTGATACATGGTGGCAAACCGAAACAGGTGGTTTTATGATCACACCACTTCCAGGGGCAACCATGTTAAAGCCAGGGTCTGCAACATTGCCATTCTTTGGTGTTCGCCCTGCATTAGTCGATAACCTTGGTGAACCTATCGAAGGCGCCACAGAAGGTAACTTAGTGATTGTTGATTCATGGCCGGGCCAAGCCCGAACCTTATTTGGCGATCACGAACGCTTCGAGCAAACCTATTTCTCAACCTTTAAAGGCATGTACTTTAGTGGTGATGGTGCTCGTCGTGATGAAGATGGTTATTACTGGATCACAGGCCGTGTTGACGATGTACTGAATATTTCGGGCCACCGTTTAGGTACCGCAGAAATAGAATCAGCACTCGTTGCACATCCGAAAGTGGCTGAAGCTGCCGTGGTCGGTATTCCTCATAATATTAAAGGCCAAGCAATCTATGCTTATGTCACATTAATATCTGGGGTTGAGCCATCACCAGAGCTATACACCGAAGTTCGCAACTGGGTTCGTAAGGAAATTGGCCCTATTGCCACCCCGGATGTACTTCACTGGACGGATTCACTACCCAAAACCCGTTCCGGTAAAATCATGCGTCGCATCCTACGAAAAATTGCATCAGGAGACACCAGTAATTTCGGAGATACCTCCACTCTGGCCGACCCTGGTGTTGTCGAAAAACTACTCGAAGAAAAACAGTCTATGAGTATGTCATAACGCCAAAAGGCCAACTCATAGAGGCGGCCTTACATACATCCCAACAAGATGGTTTACTCTAAGTAATTCGAGGTGCAGCTAGGCGACAAGCGAACGAATCACGAGGGGCATACATAAGTATGTAACTCGTGTGAGTGAGTGTAGTCAACAAAGCTGCAATTTGAAGTATAACGAGTATAACAGAGGAGAACTCTGATGAATGCTACTGCTTACGAAAAGGTAGAGGATAACCCTCGCTTTAAAGAACTGGTTAGAAAACGTAGTCGCTTTTCATGGTTGTTATCAATAATAACGCTCGTGCTGTATGTTGGTTTTATTTTTCTTATCGCTTTTGACCCAAGCTGGCTTGGAACACCAATATCCGAAGGTTCATATATCACAAGAGGAATCCCTGTTGGTGTAGGGCTGATCGTCATTTCATTTGTACTAACGGGGCTTTACGTTATCCGAGCTAACGGTGAATACGACCGTTTAACGGCAGAAATTTTAAAAGAGGTAGAAAAATGAAAATATTGCTCTCACTCATTCTCTTTTTTACCTCCTCAATGGCGTTTTCCGATGCATTGACAGGGGATGTTGAACGCCAGCCTGTGAATATTCAGGCGATTGTGATGTTCTTACTGTTTGTCGGCTTTACCTTATATATAACTTACTGGGCGTCAAAAAGAACGCGTTCTCGCTCTGATTACTATACTGCAGGCGGGAAAATTACCGGTTTCCAAAACGGGATGGCTATCGCTGGCGACTTTATGTCTGCAGCCTCCTTTTTAGGGATCTCTGCCCTAGTTTATACTTCTGGCTACGATGGCCTGATTTACTCGATTGGCTTCTTAATTGGCTGGCCGATCATTCTATTCTTAATTGCCGAGCGCTTACGTAATTTAGGTCGTTATACCTTCGCTGATGTCGCTTCTTATCGATTAAAACAAAGACCAATTCGTATTCTATCTGCGGTTGGCTCTCTGGTTGTTGTTGCACTGTATCTTATTGCTCAAATGGTTGGTGCGGGTAAATTAATTGAATTGTTATTTGGTCTCAATTACCACGTCGCGGTTGTTATTGTGGGTATATTGATGGTGCTATATGTCCTATTTGGTGGAATGTTAGCCACTACTTGGGTTCAAATTATTAAAGCCATCTTGTTATTAGCTGGTGCAACATTCATGGCTGTTATGGTTATGAAGCATGTTGGCTTTAACTTTAATACCTTATTTAAAGAAGCCGTAGAAGTTCATAAAAATGGTATTGCTATCATGAGTCCTGGAGGGCTGGTTTCCGACCCGATATCCGCCTTATCCCTTGGCTTAGCATTAATGTTTGGTACAGCAGGCCTTCCTCACATTATTATGCGATTCTTCACCGTTAGTGACGCTAAGGAAGCACGTAAAAGTGTGTTCTATGCCACTGGATTTATCGGTTACTTTTACATCTTAACCTTTATTATTGGTTTTGGTGCTATCGTTCTTGTAAGTTCCAATCCTGCATTTAAAGATGCTGCTGGGGCATTAATTGGTGGCACCAATATGGCCGCAGTACATCTTGCTGATGCAGTTGGTGGTAATTTCTTCTTAGGCTTTATTTCTGCAGTTGCATTCGCCACCATCCTTGCTGTTGTTGCTGGTTTAACCTTAGCAGGTGCCTCCGCGGTTTCTCATGACCTATATGCGATGGCAATGAAAAATGGTAAAGCTGATGAAAAAGATGAATTACGCGTATCTAAAATTACCGTTGTTATCTTAGGTTTTGTTGCCATCGGGTTGGGCATTCTGTTTGAAAAACAAAACATTGCCTTCATGGTCGGTTTAGCTTTCTCAATTGCAGCAAGTTGTAATTTCCCAATCATTCTACTCTCAATGTACTGGCGCAAACTGACCACTCGTGGAGCATTGGCAGGGGGTTGGTTCGGTTTAATTACCGCCGTTGTCTTAATGATTTTAGGGCCAACTATCTGGGTTAGTATTCTTCATCATGAAAAACCAATCTATCCTTATGAATATCCAGCAATCTTTTCCATGGCCGTGGCATTTATTGCTTCATGGTTATTCTCTATAACAGATAATTCAGAACAAGGGAAAATGGAAAGGGAGCGCTTTAAAGAACAATTTATTCGTTCACAGATTGGGCTTGGTATTGAACAAGGAAAATCGCATTAACGTCGATCGCTCATAATTGTATAGAATAAAAAACGGCTATTTATGCCGTTTTTTTATTCTATATAACGTAAATAATTAAATAACAATGAATAACAATTATATATCAAATAGTTAAGAGGGATAGAAAACCCTATTGGTATCAAATGCGGACTAAATATCACATCAGATACGTTGCTGAAATTAATAAAGAAATTACATCCTAGTCAAGAGAAAGGAAAAATAGTTCTCATCATTAGAATGGGAGCAGGGGTTATTAAACAAAAGCTTCCAACTCTCATGAAATCAATTCAGTCCAGTAGAGAGCCTGTCATTTTGATGATTGACCCTATGCATGGTAATACTAAAAATGCCAAAGAAGGATATAAAACACGCTATTTTACGGATATTACTGATGAAATGATTCAGTTCATTCATATATTAAAGGAAGCAGGAGTACATCCAGGAGGTGTCTACTTAGAAATGACAGGACTAGATGTTACTGAGTGCACTGGGGGTATTCCTGAGATCAGCGAAGAAGATATTAGTTATAAGTATCAGTCATTATGTGACCCTAGACTCAACAGAATGCAATCTCTCGAAGTTGCATACCTTCTAGGTAAAAACTGGAATTAGTTATTTTTATTAATCTAGCCCTCAATGTGAGGCTAGCCTTTGCAATAGATAAAAAAATCCCCCAACTAACTAAAAGTAGCCGAGGGATATGCAAACATTTATTAGATTATTAGTGTGTGCTAATTTGCATAGTGCAGTCTTTCTCTACTAGCCCAATCTTCAACAAGTGAATAAGTACTTGATGGGTTTGCCTTTCTCTCTTCTTGAAGGCTCTTAAACTCTGCTTTATTTTTTGGCGTATAACACATCAATAATTGGTCTAATACAATATGCTTCTCAGCAAATTTAGAATCCATTTTTAGACGCTTATACAATGTGTATGTGATGATAGCACTAACCGCCAACATGGAGATCACAGCGACAAAGCTGTAATCTATTCCAAAATAAATTCTTGCTGTATTTAATAGTAAAAATGGTACAAAAAACATCACAAGTATAGAAAGAATAATTGCACCATCTTGCCCATTGTTAAATTCGTTTTCTTTCTGCTTATTTACAGAAAGAATTTGATCAAAAATCTTATGATTAGCGCTTTTTGCCTTTTTCATGTTACCCACCTTTGATACACAAATCATATTTACATGAAATACAGTCAGTTAATAATTACAGCTTATGTTATTAACGACACCTTGGACTGTGCTCTTTCCATTGAAAATTCTATTTATAAACAAATTTTATATCTAATGTAATATCTTAAGTTGATTTACTCATTATAAGTACAATAAAATAAAACATCAATTTAACAATTTTTATATATAAAAATAACCATTCGAGTGAATTTTAGACGAAATTTTAAAATGGTGATAAACTACTTTTTTATCAGAAAAAATGGTTTGTAACACCTTATCTATTGATATTATTAATATTTAAATGATAAACACATACTGTTTGTACAGCCAAATTAACACCATAAAAACCATAAAATAGAAAAAACCCAAACAAGCAAAGTAGAGTAAATCGATGAACTAATCTTACTAATTCATTATTTATTTTAATAGATTATAATTTATCTATCGGTAGGGCGTATAAATGAATTCATTTATACCTATTTAAGAGATGATGGTTCAAGCTAACCTTCACTGCTTAATTTTCTTTTTTAAGTGAACTGTTACTTATTTCTCAAGCCATTCCATTCATCGCAGTATTAGATAAACCACCAACTCACTATATCCATGGGTTTTACTAAAACTCCACTCCCCACCAAACAACTTGTGAGCTGTTACTTACTATTTTGTATCCCTCATTAGCATTCACTCTCTAAATGCATTGAAGATGCAATTTAATTTTTCCCAACTACAACTACACTTCTTATTTCTCCATCGCTTTATATCTAAGTTCTTTATCACCCCACACTCTTTTGCTAATT
>NZ_JAMPOT010000025.1:0-77356 GCF_028480685.1 Providencia sp. PROV174 | reverse complement strand
TTTAAATACACAGTGCCAGTAATTGTCGCCATAAGATTACTCAATTCCGTTTTATAAAAGGCATAACTTTGAAAAAGTACCATTCTTCTATTTTTTTCCGTTACTTATGCTCAAGTCTTTCTTGTGCATTATTATTGGGCGGTGCATTTACAGCTTCAGCTGCTGGGGATAAATTAACAGTTAGAGCGGGTCAAACGGGTTATTTAGGGGAGTTATATCCCGCGAACCGTAGTGCTTATTTGAATACTCATGCACGGTATCTAAGCCCATTCACCTATCCATTAAGTGATCCCAATGTTAACTACCCCATGTTACCTAAGTACGATACCTATCTTAAATTTTCTACTATGAGAAATAATACGATCCTATCTAATTTCCCAAAATATGAAGGTGCGCCAGGTATTCGCTTAATTAATGAGAATGATAGTAGCCGAATTATCGTTTTATTACTCAATGGTACGGTATCGACTTCTTATAAAAACTCAAGCTATGAGTCTGTTATCAAAACGGCCACCTTAAAACAATCACGACAAATTGCGGGAAATTTAAAATCCAGTGGGGATTTAGCTTGGGGATTGGAATACAGCTCTACACCAATTAATAATTACTTTCAAGCGTTGGGGACTCCTACGGGGTATATTCGCGCCGATATTACGAGCTTTTCAGCGTTTGCCAGTTCTCAGTCAGGTGGGCCCACAGCGGTAGTTAAAGGACGTTATCGATTATCAACCGATGAACAACTCATATTTGGTCAAGGTTCAATTTACTCCTATATGGGTTTCGCTCATGCGGATACTCAGTTACTGGCCGACAGCACACTCAGTATTGAAGCATTGGATTCTTGTACTGTCACCCCGATCACAAGTACTAATATTATCTTTAGTACCCAGCTAGCGGGCTATAAACAAAATACATTACTGGAAACACGCCCTGCCAGTATGAGTATTAACTGTGTAACTACGGGTAAATTGCTGATGGTGTTATCAGCAAACCAACAATTATATGGGCAAAATAGTACAGGTACCACGGCAGGCACTAATTTAGCTGGGATGGCGTTGGATTTAGTCTCGGGTAGCTCATCTGAAACTACCGAACGGCCATATATTGTGGCTTCCCAAACCGTGCCTTCATCTGACATCTGCCGCAATGGTAACCCGGATGGTATCAGATACTATGAGCGAGTCAAATTAGGGGATATCACAACGACTAATTTGAAAAAGAACTTATACTTCAACCTATGCCACAATGGTAGTGTTAGAGCAGGTAGTTATCGCGGTAGCATTGATGTATCGTTTTTCTTAGAGTAAATCATCGTCATTGATTTACTCTGTTAGCGCTCAGTCACTTAAAGTCATTGAGCGCTAATATCATTGAAGTCAGCCAGAAACATGCACTGTATTCGCGGTTTTTTTCGCCATTTTTAATGCACTTTCAATCGAATCTGCAATAGCCAAAGCAACACCTAACCGGCGAGTTCCTGCAATTTCAGGTTTACCAAATAACCGTAATTGCGTATCAGCCCCCAACGCTGCGCCAATATTTGAAAAGATCACATTTTGGCTTTGTAAATTGGGTAAAATAACCGCTGAAGCACTCGGCCCATATTGACGAATCACACCGATTGGGAAGCCAAGAAATGCGCGAACATGTAAGGCAAATTCAGATAAACTCTGTGAAATCAGCGTCACCATGCCTGTATCATGGGGACGAGGCGAAACTTCATTAAAAATGATATCGTCACCACACACAAATAATTCAACACCAAATATTCCGTAGCCCCCCAAAGAGGTAACAATTTTCTCAGCAACATCTTGCGCTTTTTTCAACGCCACTTCACTCATGTACTGTGGCTGCCAAGACTCGCGATAATCCCCTTTTTCTTGTCGGTGCCCTACTGGCGCACAAAAGTGAATGCCATCCACCGCATTAACCGTTAACAATGTGATTTCAAAATCAAAATTAACCATTTTTTCAACAATTACACGGCCTTGACCTGCTCGACCACCTTGCTGTGAGTAATCCCAAGCTTGATTTAATTCGTCTCGAGAACGGATCACACTTTGCCCCTTCCCTGACGAACTCATCACAGGCTTAACAATACAAGGAAAACCGATTTTTTCTGCTACTGCGATAAAATCGGATTTGCTGTCTACAAATTGGTACTCTGATGTTGGCAACTTCAACTCTTCTGCAGCTAAACGACGGATCCCTTCTCTATCCATAGTAAGAACAATCGCTTTCGCAGATGGAACTACTTTTTGTCCTTGTTGTTCCAGTTCCATTAATACCTGTGTCGCAATCGCTTCAATTTCAGGCACAATAATATCGGGTTTTTCAATTGAAACTATTCGCTTCATCGCTTCGCCATCAAGCATGTTTATTGTATAACTGCGGTGTGCAACATGCATCGCTGGCGCATTATCATAGCGATCAACCGCAATAACTTCGATGCCCAAGCGTTGACATTCAATCGCAACTTCTTTGCCTAACTCTCCAGCACCTAATAACATCACTTTTGTTGCTGATTTACACAGCGCAGTACCTAATTGATTCATGATTGATAACCTTACTGACAAAAAGTTGCTGCCAATTATATACGCAATCGTTTGCCTTTACTATCAAGGAAAAAATACCATAAGACAAAAAATTTATAATTTGTTGATAATATGATTAATTATTTAATTTAATGGTGTTTTGTCACGCCCTGTAATAAAGGGTTCTTTATGAGAAAATTTAATATACTGTTTGCGCATGATAGCTAACACACAAAACATTAAACCAATCCAAATAAGTGAAAAACTAATGCCTTTGACCCAATCAAATAGCTCATTAAATAAAAATACGGCTAATAAGAATTGAATTGTTGGTTCTATATATTGTGCTAAACCGATCACTGTTAATGACGTTCGTTTAATTGCCGCGGTAAAAAAGAGCAAAGGAATGATCGTGACTGGAGCCGCTAACATATAAAGAACTTTTATTTGCCAATCCCCTTGGGCCACGGCACTTAAACCATTAGAAGCTAACCACCAAGAGATTGCTATTGCAATAGGCAGCAACCAAAGCGCTTCTAGAAATAAAGACGTAATCACATCAAATCGAATAAATTTACGGATTAATCCATATACCGCAAAAGCACTCCCCATGACTAACGCTAAAATAGGTAATTCGCCATACTGCCAAATTTGGTAACCGACCCCCGCACAAATAAAAATAACAGCCATTTTTTCTGCAAAAACAAGCCGTTCACGAAGGAATAAAACACCAAGTAGAATAGAGAATAATGGGTTAATAAAGTACCCAAGACTCGCGGCTAACACCTGTCCGTGAGTTAATGCGTAGGTAAATGTTGTCCAAGATATCGCCATAACCAACGAGCTAAATAAACACAGAATTATCGACCGTTTATCAGACCATACCTCGCGCCATAAAGATTTATTTTTAATAATCAAGCGAACAAAAAAAAGTATAGGCACAGACCAAATAAGACGTTCTGCAAGTAGCTCTAAAGGTTCCGCTCCGGGAAGTAAACGATAAAATAATGGTGTGATTCCCCATAAGATATAGGAAAAAATAGCAAGAGCTACTCCCGAGCGAAGCAACATAATTTATCCACAATAAAATCTGATTAAATAATATTAGCTACTTATCATACGCCAAAATGCAAAAAATAAAACTTATCAACATCATAATATAGGTTGAATTATATCAAGTATTCTTAAAATAAAAGGTAACTATATCGCTACCTTTTATTTACTCGCTGCATATATCTTCATCAAAAAACATCACGCTGATGTAATGGTGGTTGCTGCTGCATAAATACACATAATTCCTCTTGTGTCGGCGCTGCGGCAATAGCACCTTTTTTGGTTGTCGCCAATGCACCACAAGCAGTAGCTTGCGAAATGACCTTCATCAGCCCCTCTTTTTCGTTGACTAGCCCATATTGTGAAATGGCCGCCAACAACCCCGCCATAAATGCATCACCAGCCCCTGTGGTATCAATACTTTCTACTAAATAAGCACTTACGGCCATTTGAACCGAAGAAGTGAACACCTGACAACCTTTAGCCCCTTGAGTAACAATTTTTAATTGGGCAGGATAGCTTTGCAATTTGGCGATTGCATTTTCAAAACGACTTTCTTGCGTTAACCACAGCAGCTCATCATCAGAAAGTTTTAAAATATCCGCTCGTTTTGCAAAATTATCAACAACTTGATGCATTTCATCGGGATCAGACCACATTTGAGGACGAATATTAATATCAAAACTCAGTAATCCACCAGCGAGTTTTAGTTGTTCGATAGCTGTCGATAGAGATGCTCTACATTGATGATGCACTAGAGCTAATGAGCAAAAATGCAAAATATCATTACCAAATTGCGGTAAGTTATTTGTCGTTAAAAATTGGTCAGCCGATGGAGAAACTAAAAAAGAAAACTCACGTTCTCCGTTTTCATGCAACGAGACGAGAACAGTACTTGTTTTGTACTTTTCATCAAATTCCATCGCACTAGTATCAACCCCTATATCAAATAAGGTTTTTTGCATGAAATGCCCGAAAGCTTCTTCACCGACTCGTCCAATAAAACCACTGTTTTGCCCTAAGCGTGCAACCCCAGCGGCGACATTCACAGGCGCACCACCAGCACAAGCTTCATATTGCACGTTTTGAAGAGGAATTAAATCAATGACTGCATCCCCTAATGCCCAAACTTTCATTATATCTCCTTTGCGAATTTTATATTTTTAACCTTTATTCCTATTCATAAATTACACATTACCAACTCATAAAAATAAAACTAGTAAACGCAAACTGTTAACGTTAACATTGAGTATAAAGAAGCCAGCAAATAAACGCACCTATTATTGAATTTCATGCGCTCATTTTGTTATCGCGATCGAAAAATGTTCAGGAAGCCATAATGAAAAAACAACTTGAATTAGCCAACGAAACCATCAAAACAGCAAGGGAAAGCATGAGCTTGCAGTTCTATCCACAATACCACCTTGCCCCTTATGTAGGCTGGATGAATGACCCAAATGGTTTGATCTATCATCAAGGACAATACCACGCATTTTATCAACATCATCCATTTAGTGCGATTTGGGGCCCCATGCATTGGGGTCATGCAACAAGCACTGATATGGTCCATTGGCAACATCAACCCATTGCGTTAGCACCAAGTGAAGATTATGACCGAGATGGTTGTTTCTCAGGCTCCGCAATTAGTTACGATAACAAATTGTATTTGTTTTACACAGGCCATATCTGGTTAGCAAATCCAGGTGATGACAGCCAAATCATCCAATCACAGTGTGTTGCAATCAGTGAAGATGGTATTCATTTCGAAAAGAAAGGTGTTGTACTTCCTTCCCCTGATGGCTATATGCACTTTAGAGATCCTAAAGTTTGGCAACAAGATGGCAAATGGTGGATGGTGGTTGGTGCAAGAGACTCTCAAGATCAAGGGCAAATCCTCTTATTCAACTCTACTGACTTATTAAATTGGGATCAAAATTATCAAATCCTAGCAAAAACTGACGACGATGATATTTATATGTGGGAATGCCCTGATTTCTTTCCATTAGGCGAAAAATTTATTGCCCTCTTTTCTCCTCAAGGAAAAAAAGCAAAAAATTATCAATATCGAAATTTATTTCAAAATGGCTATTTGGTTGGTAATTGGTCGCCTAATTTACCTTATCAAATTTCACATTCATTTACTGAGCTTGATTTTGGCCAAGACTTTTATGCACCTCAAACCTTTTTAGCTAAAGACGGTCGTCGTATCGCTATCGCTTGGATGGATATGTGGGAAAGTCATATGCCCACACAAAAACATGGGTGGTCAGGGTGTTTTACTTTACCTAGAGAGCTAACACTGAATGAACAAGGTAAAATTATCTCTAAACCTATAGAGGAATTGAAATCATTACGCCAGTCTGCAAGCCATTTTTCCGCAACAATGTTAGCCAAAAACAGCACCATAGTGTTGAATGAAAATGCGACAAGTTGTGAAATAGAACTTATTTGGGATTTACAGCAAAGCCCGGCTGAAAAATTTGGCTTTTGGATTGGATACGGCGTGCAGTTCTATGTTGATAACCAAAATCAGCAATTAACCTTAATGCGTCATTACCCTGAATATACAATTAGTGATAATCGTTGTGCTCCGATACCCCAAGGTCATCAACTTAAAATAAATGCTTTTATCGACCACTCTAGCTTGGAAGTATTTATTAATGATGGTGAACTCAATTTTAGTTGCCGTATCTACCCACACCAAAGTGAACGAGATTTAAGATTATTTGCAATAAATCACCAGGCTAAACTAGAAAAAGCGATTTATTGGGAACTCAAGAAAGCGATTGAATAACTGTCCATTCGATTTGCTTTCTCGGCGAAACTAAAAAGAATTACGTTCTAACAAGTCGCAAGCAACATATTCAACACTATTTTGCTGCCGTTCTTCTATGATGTGCAAAGCGGCTTGTTGACCTAACTGATAGTGCGGTAACACAACCGTACTTAATGGCGGGTAAAATAGCTCTCCGACACCTATCATATTATCGTAGCCAAGTACTGCGATATCTTGTGGGATACGTAAACCACGACTAAGCAGTACTTGGTAAGCTAAAAATGCAATACGGTCATTTCCACAAATAATGACATCAAAATCCGGTTTTTTATTCTTAAAATGACTATTAATTAAAGCTATAACATCTAAATAGTGTTCATCACCTAGCTCTAAATGGTATTGCTGAAGCGATGCTAGCGGTAAATTAGCCGTTGCCCATGCAGATTCCACCGCTTCACGGCGCGTTTTTCCAGCAAGTGTCTCTTGCGGGATATAAAGACAAAGAGGATTCCGATACCCTTTCTCTATTAAGCGATTAACTGCATTCAATTGACCATTAAAGTCATCCGGTACATAAGCTGGAAACTGCCCTTTTTTATCTATGCAATTAGCAAGAACCAAACGATTATTATGTAATCCTTCAGGAATAGTCACTTCTCGAAGCCCCATCGTAGTATAAATAATACCATCTGGCCGCTGGGATAATAATTGTCGGACAGCTCTTTCACTATCTTCACTGGAGGTAATATTAACAACAAAGCTACTCCAGCCGAATTGCCTCGCGGTTTGCTCTATTGAAAGAATGATTTCCACAGAAAACGGAGTTGTTGCTGTATCAAGAGCCAAAACGCCAACTGTAGAAACCCTAGAACTTTTTCCTCTAATCTTACGTGCAGAAAAATCAGGAACATAATTGAGTGACTCAATAGCTTGTTGGACCTGTTTCAAGGTTTCAGGCTTGAGTAATTCAGGGCTATTAATTGCCCGTGATACTGTCATCAATGAAACATTTGCAAGCCGAGCTACGTCTTTTAAAGAAGCCATTAAGTATATTCACTCATCAAACCTAGGTAAGAATAAATTTTAGCATGTTAAATATAAAAAGCACTTAATCTTCGTCAATTCACAAGTTAAGTACTATCACCTAAGAAAACAGCATAAAGTGTACATCTAAGACTTTTTATGACTAATGATTTAAGATATTATTGATTAGCTTTAACAATATTTCTATCTATTACTTTATGTTAAAAAACACATTTAATAAGTAAGTTCACCTAACATGTTACACGTCATTAATCGAATATTACCCAATGACACAAACTTTAACTATTGTTTCTATTTTTATATTAAATTTAACTAGATGATGTTTTTAATATAAATTAAGGTCAGTAATACACTAATAAAAAGAACAACGATCAGTAGAAAATATTATTGTGAAATTATAATTTCACTTTATTTATCTACGTATTTAATCAGATTCGTATGAATATCAAATCAGTTCAACAGGAGTATGGTGATGAATAACACCATTCACGTAATCGTAGAAAGTGATAATGTCTTTAAGAATAAACTGAAACTAATGATGGAATCTTTTGGTTTTATCTTTAGATTTTATAATAACGAAGAAGTGTTTATGAGTAATTATACTTACCCTAGTGAGGGTAATGTAAAAGAATGTATTTTATTATTCTTAAACAATGATGAAAATCGTATTAGTCGATTAAACAATATAAATAATTCATTTGGTATTGTTCCATTCATTGTGCTTGCTGAAGAGCCTTCTATCAGTTTGTGCCGTGAGAGTTTTAAAGCTGGAGCTTTTGATTTTTTCCCTTTTCCTTTCAAGGACATTGAAATTCTAAACTCCATCAGCAACGCAACAGAATTATTTTTAAATATGCATGAAAAGTATAAGAAATATACCTACCTCTCTGATAAATTTAACCGTCTTTCGGTTAGAGAACGAGAGATTATGGATATGATATTAGAAGGTAATACTAGTAAAGAAACCGCTGAAAAACTGTCACTATCACCAAGAACTGTAGAAGTTCATCGCTCTAACATTTATACGAAACTAGGTATTAAATCACTACCACAACTTATTCAAGAATACGAATATATTAATACCTATCCTAAATATATTTAATTTATATGATATGCTCATCTTGTTATAGCGTTATTATTTCTGGTGGTTTGATTCTAAGCCATCAGAAACTAATTACCTAAAAAATGCCAAAGACACTATAATTTAGATAAATATAGATAAAAATTCTGTCAATTTTGAAATAATAACTTGTTTTTATAAGTGATAAACAATAGCTCTACTCTATCACAGACTAAAGAAACCTAAGTGAATTGATAATTCCACTCGTAATAATAACTACTAATACTTGCAAAATAAAATAATACTTTTTTGTGTTACTGAAATATCATTTAAAATAATAGTGCAGTTATCACACCATTTTTTAGTAAGACAATGCGCTTTCTCATCGATATTTATCCATCACAAATCTAAAAAAATAGGGCTATAAACGACATACCAACTTACCTAACTCAAGCATAATGAGCATCGTTTTCATTTTCTTTTCTCGATACATCAAGTAACGACACAAGCAGATAGATTACGCTTTATTTATCTATCGACTGTCGTTCAAAATGTTGGTAAATTTTTCGCGCTTCGCTGTTTTTATGCTTTTTTGTTGTTGCCCACAAAAACATGCGAAAGCGCTTTTTTTTGCGGCCCAAAGCATACGAGAGAAGCTATTTGTAGTCTTTAATGTTAATTTCATACTGCTTTAGTTTGCGCCATAACGTTGTCCGTCCCATATTAAGGACTTTATGCATTTTTTGAATTTTACCTTCACAAGCCTGCGCCACTTCAATAATCAAAGCTTTCTCAACTGAATGAATATCCAAGTTAGCGAGTCGTTGCTCTACCTTATTTTCCCTAAAAATTTCTTGTTTATAATAGTGAAACTTCAACTTCCCACTCGCTTCCCTTGCTAAAGCCTGCGTAAGTGCAAACAAAATATTGCAGTTCTTCTGAGTTGAAGATAAAGCAACAACTAGAACTGGCTCTCCAGCATGTGAATACACTGGAGCTAGATAATAAAAAATCCCATGTAATTCGATTGGCGCGGCATACAACTTAGCCTGTGCTCCATAAGTTAAATTATCAGATAATAAGGTTGCTATCTCAAAATTGCCACCCAACTCATGACTAAGCCAAAGTGTTTTTCCATCAGAGCTAATCAGAGAGCTTCGAATATTATTATCATGTAATGAGGCTAATCCGCCTTCAATAGTTGTATAAGTAAGCTCTACAATATATTTATAATCATCTGAATTATAAATACTTTCTTTTACAGGTGTTGTAGTTGGAAATATTAAATGAATCGACATAGTTATCCTTATTCTTCGATAAGAGTTATCTGATTATGTCAATTTTCCATTTAATTATTATATTCTAGATCAAGTTATTAATTGATAGATTTAAACCAATTGATCCACATCAATTTTTCACAATTAAAAGCAGTAAATCAATATGGTAAAAAACAAAATGGCTAACTTAATTTACCTAAGTTAGCCATTTACACGTTTAAAACGCTCTGATTCACTTAAGAAGTGACAATATTTCCCCACAGGTCATATTCATCTGCATGCTCAACGAATACTTTCACTATATCCCCTGCGTTAACACCAAATTCACCATTAAGATAAACCATACCATCAATTTCTGGTGCGTCTGCCATGCTACGGCCAACAGCACCCTCATCATCAACTTCATCAATAATGACTAAAATTTCTTTACCAATTTTATCTTGTAAACGCTGTGTAGAGATTTGTTGTTGTAATTGCATAAAACGATGATAACGATCTTCTTTAATTTCCTCAGGGACTTGATCCGCCAGCTCATTCGCTTTCGCCCCCTCGACAGGGCTATACTTAAAGCAGCCTACTCGGTCTAACTTAGCTTCCGATAAGAAATCGAGTAGCATTTGAAAATCGTCTTCTGTCTCACCAGGAAACCCCACAATAAATGTTGAACGTAAGGTGAGTTCAGGGCAAATTTCACGCCAACGTTTAATTCGCTCAAGTGTTCTTTCTACAGCGCCAGGGCGTTTCATTAACTTTAAAATTTTGGGACTTGCATGCTGCAGCGGAATATCTAGGTAAGGTAAAACTTTACCTTCTGCCATCAAAGGGATGACATCATCAACATGCGGATAAGGATACACATAATGTAAACGTACCCATACGCCCAGTGAAGCAAGTTGTTCACATAACCCCACCATGCTAGTTTTTACAGGCTGCCCATCCCAAAAACCCGTTTTATTTTTAACATCAACACCATACGCAGAGGTATCTTGTGAAATAACCAGTAACTCTTTTACCCCTGAAGCGACTAAACGCTTAGCTTCATTTAACACATCCCCAATTGGGCGGCTATCTAAATCCCCTCGCATAGAAGGAATAATGCAAAAAGTACAACGATGATTGCACCCTTCGGAAATCTTTAAATAAGCGTAATGTTTTGGAGTTAGTTTTACCCCTTGTTCTGGAACTAAACTCAAGAAAGGATCATGTTCAGGTTTTGGAACATAGTGGTGCACATGGTTAAGTACCTGCTCATAGCTATGTGGGCCAGTGATTTCTAAAACTTTTGGATGTACTTCACGAATTTGGTTCTCTTTCGCGCCAAGGCACCCTGTGACAATTACTTTGCCATTTTCATTCAGAGCTTCCCCAATCGCTTCTAGTGATTCCTGCACCGCGCTATCGATAAACCCACACGTATTCACAATGACTAAGTCTGCATTATCATAGCTAGGAACGACTTGGTAACCATCAGTGCGCAACTCAGTTAAAATACGTTCTGAATCAACTAGGTTTTTCGGGCAGCCGAGAGAGACGAAGCCAATTTTTGGCACCGGATTAGTATTTTGCGACATAACTCACTTCTTTTTTTGTGTTATAAATATTGTTTTAGAAAAATGGGCGAAATTTTACCTGAAGAATTGAGGGAATTGTATAAATTTTTATCGAAAATAATCTGTATTTAACGCGAGAATAATAGAAAAAGTTTGTGTTAATTAGGCGATTTCTACAAACCATTTTTGTAAAAATCACCTAAGAATGTCAATCAGCGATTAACCGAACGAGCAATACGTGAATAGGTGTGACGAACACCACGGATAACAATACTATAATTTAAAATATTCTCAGGTAATGCGATTCCGTTATAACCTGAATCACCAATATGGTGTAAATCTGTCCCGGTCATTTTGCACATTAATGCAATTTGCCGAATAGTTTGTAAATCTGCACCTTCTTGAGAAGTGCCAATCGCCGTCATTGTCATCACGCCTTGGGAATGGCAATAACCTACCATTTTTTGCACAAATTCTAATGAAATCCCAGGTACCGTTCCCGGAGCAGGGAGCAAAATAATATCCGCACCATTGTTAATAAAGGTACGAATATCATCTTCCGTGATGAGTTGCTCTGCCGAAGCATTTAAAACACCAGCAGCGTGCATTTTTCCCGTAATAAGCACAATATCTTCACCCACAACAGCTTTAAGCTCTTTAAGGCTCTGGTTAATTTCCTGATTAGTTACTCCATTGCCAGGGTTCCCCGTTAGAACAATAATATCCGCACCCATTTCTTTTAATTTAAGGGCATTTTTGACTGTTGCTAATCGCCCTTCTGACATTTTCCATTGCGCATCTTGTGTCGGATTATTAAAGCCCTCAGGTACAGGCTCTAAATTCACACCGATTGCTCGTCCCGTTAAACGCTTAAGTGTGCGAATGATTTCCTCAGGTTCAACCCCTTCGGGTAGGCCTTGCATAATCGGTTGATTAACATCAAAAACATTCAATAATAAAATGTCTGCACCTTGGCTTGCGGCTAATTCAGCATTTGTCACCGTCATTAATACGGGTTGAATTGTGCCTATGGTTTCAGAAACCAAAATTCGCCCTTCACTTGCTTTAATTGATTCTAATAGGCTCTTTTTATTGAGTTTTGCAATTTCTGAAGCAGAGCAATCAAGATAACGTCGTTGCATGGCTATACCTTTATTTTCAACAAAATGAATGAAGTGTTCTTTCGCAATAAAATTCACACCTTCAAAATATATCATGTAGACAATAATAAACTGCCTAATAGAACACACTATTAGCAAGTTATTTTTTAAAGAATAATAACTTTTTCTAACACTTAGATTTTTATATAAAAACAAACATTTTTAGCGACTAGTAATTTACTTATCGTAAATTACCTCTTGTTTTTTAGTAATAGTAATGATTATCATTACAGCTCTATATCACTTATAGTAAGGACTAAAATAATGAAACTCGCCTATAAAGCTGCTGTTTCAGGTCTCGCGTTGTTTTCAATCTCAGCATTAGCTCAAGAGTACCCTCTCGGTCACCCTGTGATCAAAAACGGAATGGAAATCCAAGGTGTTTACCTACAACCAATTACAATGGATACCGAAGAAGGCCATCATGCGATGTCTCACTTAGCTGCAGATAAAGCAGATGTCCACTTAGAAGCAGATATTCACGCTGTTGAAGATAACCCAAATGGCTTTGCAGAAGGCGATTGGATCCCTTACCTAACCATTGAATATTCAGTCACTAAACTTGGTGATAAACCACAAACTCAAACAGGCACATTTATGCCTATGGTGGCAAGTGATGGCCCTCATTATGGTGAAAACATCAAATTAGATGGCAATGGTAAATACCGTGTCACCTATAAAATTTACCCGCCATCACACAATAAAGATGTTGCCTTTGGCCGTCATATTGATAAAGAAACGGGTGTGGCCCCTTGGTTCCAACCTTTCGAAGTTTCTTGGGATTTTGACTACGCAGGTGTTGGCCGTAAAGGTAGTTACTAATTTTTTAACCTAAATTAGTTAAGGGCTTAACCAAGGAAATTTTCTTGCATAAGCCCTTTTTTGTTTGTCGTTATAAAAGGATAAACCAAGCCAAAATGAAAACATTACTGAGCTTTTTACTGGTTATCACTTGTACAATAATTCCCCTACCTTCATTTGCTGCAGAAAAATATACTGTCGAATTAGAAATGAAAAATGGTGATCTTATCCCGCGTGTTCTTGAAGTTCCTGCAAAAACGATTATCCGCATTAAAATTACCAACACAGGCACTGAGCCCGCAGAATTTGAAAGTATTCAATTAAGAAAAGAAAAAGTTTTAGCCCCTGGTGCAAGCTCTGTTGTTGTTATCGCGCCATTGAAACCTGGCACATATACTTTTTTTGATGACTTCCATCTTTCTCACCCCAAAGGCGAGATCATTGCGAAATAAAAGGATTTAGCATGGGACAGGTTCTGTTTGTTGTGTGGCGTGAAAGTTTTGAAGCGTTACTTGTCATTGGTATTATTTATGCGTGGATTAAACGACACCCTGACGCACACAATGGTATGAAATACCTCTGGGCTGGCGTCGCTATTGGGGTTATTACCTCCATCCTACTCGCTCTTCTCATCTATGGCGTATTTAATGTCCTTGATGATACGGGGCAATCACTGTTTATGATTTTTATGGAGTTACTCGCTTGTATTCTGATTGTCCAAATGGTGTATTGGATGAACAAACATGGCAGCTCAATGAAATCAGAAATTGAATCAGGAATAAGCCATAATGCTGCTCACCATAATTGGTGGGGAGCAGCATTAATTATTGCTATTGCCATTGCCCGTGAAGGAAGCGAAATCGTCGTCTTTTTATCTAGCTTTATTATGTCGTTAACCGCGTCTAATGCATCAACTTTCTTTATCGAAGTCGGTGGTGGAATTGCGATTGCAGGTCTTACACTCTATGCTTTCTTATTAACAAATCGCTTAATTTCTTGGTCTATCTTCTTTAAAGTTACCGGCGTTATCCTATTATTCCTCGCGTTATCTCTCCTACTTAAAGGGGTAGAAGAAAGTGCGAACTTACTGATTGAATATGATTTTGCTATCCCTGAGTTTTTAATTTATCCCGCTTGGGATACAACTGCATTTCTCGATGATTCAGGTATTGCTGGTAATTTTATCTCTTCTTTCTTTGCTTATCGTTCACAGCCTATTTGGCTCAGTGTTATTACCTTTATCCTTTATTGGGCTATTGTGATCCCATTGTTTACTCGGAGTAAAAAAAATGTCTAGCTCACTGAGGCATAATATCAAATGGGTCTCTATTAGCTTAATACTCATGGCACTACCTAGTTTGGTTCAAGGTAAAGCACTGAGATCCCCTGTACAAACAGGGGATAACATCATTATCGCTAAAGGGGATATTCCCACTCCTGAAAAATATCAACATGCCATCCAAACCTATTTAGCCTTTGCCACTGCTGAATTGGCAGAAATGGTGACGCAATTGGAATTGTTACAACAAAGTTTACAACAAGGAAAGCTAGAGCAAGCCCAAACCGCGTATATTCAGGCTCACCAACATTATGAAACAGTACGCCCGATTATTATTTTATTTGGTAATACGGATAGAACAATTAATCCAAGGGCCGATTATTTCCTTGATAAAGAAACTGATTACCGCTTTACGGGGTTTCATCTTGTTGAATACCAATTATTTATGCAAAAAAATACTGAACTTGCCTTAACGGCAAACCAAGAATTATTACTTAAAGGGCGTGATTTGTATAAACGGGTAGCAACTGAAACCATTGAAATACCTAAGCTCGTGCAAGCCTCAGCTGATTTTATTGAAATGATCTTAGAAACGAAATTGGGCGGTAAAGAAAATATCTACAGTTTGTCTGATTTAACTGATATTGCTGCTAATTTGAAAGGGTCACAAAAAATAATTGAAATTATTAAGCCTTTTATCAAGCCAGAGACCCTTGAAAAAATACAGAAAAATGACCAACTGATTAATCAAATAATGCAGTCATATCAACTATCAAATACGACATATCAACCTTATAGCCAATTACAACTCAAAGACAAAATGGCGCTTTATTCATTATTCACTCAGCAAGCCGAAACCTTAGCAAAATTACGTGCTGAGCTCGATGTCGATGTTTACTATAAATATTAAGGCATACATTTATGCAAGCTAAACTGAGAAATATATTTCAAACCAACGGAATGTCTCGGCGTAATGCCCTAAAAATGCTCGCAATTAGTAGCGCAGTTTTAGCCGCCCCAGCATTAAAAGCACAAGACAAAATCGCCGATTGCCAACTCACTTATGACAAAGCAATCAATTATCTTGGGCCACACCAAGCCGGTGTTTTGACGCCTGAACCCAAAAATGCCTCCTTCATCGCATTTAATATGACGGCAAATTCCATCGAAGAATTACAGACTGTTTTTACACTACTAACCCAGCGTATCGCTGATTTAACCCAACCCCAAAAAGCGCCTCCAATCAATAATGATAAAATGCCTCCCGCAGAATCTGGTATTCTGGGAGCGCAACAACAACCCGACTCACTAACCATCACCGTTGCTTTAGGTAACTCTCTGTTTGATAACCGGTTCGGCTTAAATAAAATCAAACCTAAATATCTTAGTGAAATGACCAGTTTCCCCAACGATCGGTTAGAACAGAAATGGTGTGGTGGCGATCTTCTTCTGCAAATATGCGCGAATAGCCAAGAAAGCGTTATCTATGCATTACGTGACATTTTGCGTCATATTTCTCCATACAGCTTTCCCCTCTGGAAAATAGACGGCTTCTTACCTGCACGAGACATTGATAGCCATTCCACTCCTATCAATCTTTTTGGTTTTAAGGATGGAACGGGAAATGCACCTGCTGATGACAATTTATTGATGAACGAATTAATTTGGATAACAAAAGGCAGTCAAGAGCCATCTTGGTGTGATGGAGGGACATACCAAGCAGTACGTCTCATTCGCTTTAATTTAGAATTTTGGGATAGAACGCCATTAGAAGATCAAGAAAATGATTTTGGTCGCCATAAAGATTCAGGAGCACCCATCGGCATGAAAAATGAGCATGATGATCCTGAGTTTGGCCAAGACCCTCATGGCGACCGTATTTTATTTGATTCCCATATGCGCCGTGCAGAACCCCGCAATCCTGAACGTTATACTGCAAAATTAAGGCGAAGGAGCTACAGCTATTCACTCGGGTTAACCGAAACAGGAACACTCGATATGGGGTTGGTTTTCGTCTCTTTTCAACAAAATTTAAAGACAGGCTTTATCGATACTCAAAAGCGCCTTAATGGTGAACCGCTTGAACGTTATATCAAGCCCTTTGGTGGTGGGTACTACTTTGTATTACCTGGAATTGAGTCGGCACATGACATACTTGCCGAAAAAATGTTTACAGCCTTAAAACAAACTAAATAATGATATGAATAAAAGCCCCTATTACCCTTGTATCCTTGCTATAGGGGCTTTACTTGCAACTCTATCATCAACTATTAGGCATTTTAAATAATAAAATACTGCCTAGATTTGAACATATTATTATTTTTTTCGTTCCTTCACATCCGCTTCGACTTCTTGTTTCCAATCCTCTGATATTGGCGCAGACATTTGCTTCGCTTCCACCGCTTTATTTACTGCACGATAAGCCTTATCGTATCCAGTCCCATCTTGGACATAACCAGTCGCATTTGAACTTTTAATTCCAATATTTTCTGCTTCAGAAATAGCATCAATATTGGCTCCCAAGAAAATAAAATCCCATTTATCTTCTGTTTCTGCAGACTTAATCATGGCTTTAATTTTCGCTTGAGAATATTTACGGCTACTATTTTCTTGTCCATCTGTAATTATCACAAAAAGAACATTATTATTTTTTGTAACCTTTCTATTTTCTTGCATTTTTTCAATACCGTCTCCTATCGCATCTAATAATGCGGTATAACCACCAACGGGATAATCATCAAGTGTTAGATTAGAAACCTTTTCAATGGGTTCTCTATTATGAAGTAAACTTGTTTTGTCATTAAATAAAATAGTTGTAATGTAGGTTTTTGTTTTTTTCCCTTTATTTTCAGTTAATACACTATTATATCCACCGATTGTATCGGTTTCGAATCCTGACATTGAACCGCTTTTATCAAGAATAAACACTAAATCTAAAACATCGGGGTCTTTTTTAGTATCAATAATAGTAGTACTACTAGCTATAGAGGAAAATAAAAACAAAAATGCAGCTGATATGACGGTGAAAACGGATTGTATGGATAAATTCATCGCCGAGTTCCTTGGTGTGGTTAATATAAATATAACCACACCAATCTCGCTTTTTCGCCAATTATTTAAAATAAGATTACTCTGTATACTTAATAAGCATTTTCTTAATTAATTTCAAAACTATTACTTGATAATAATTTTCCTGAGTAAATAAATAAATAGTATATCCCCTTAAACAATTACTGTTTTAACCAAATACCATTTTCTCTTACTACATTAATTTCTTGAATAAAATTATTATATTTTATATTTTCTGCAACAGAGTTTGATGAAGCGCTTCTAGCCTGTTCATGTACTAACTCAGTGATAGCATGGTGAAATTCTTGGTTTAATTCTTTATGAATATCAACATCATCAGTATTTTTTAATCGTGTAACTAACTGAATTAATTTTTCGGCTTTTATCTGCACATCCGTATTATCAAAAGTAACAGTTGGAACTTCATATATAAATACCATATTGATAGAATCCGCGGCTTCATGATTAGCAGGATCCGGCAACAAATTTTGCCCATATTCACTATCTAAATAGGCAATTAATTCATGTTTATCAAAGCATTTAGATTTAATATTTCCATCTAACTTATCATCATAGAGTGTGATTGAGTCAGGAAAACTTTCGCCTACTGGGTAGCTACACCTAAATATATTTGCATCAATAAGCGTTGCGTTAGAACTACGGGCAGGTAGCGCAAGTTCGTGCCCATTAATTGTAATGGGATAGCTAGTAGGTTTAAACCTATCTTCTTTACCATCAACAGCATAAACTTCAGACAAGGTGTAGTAAACAAAATGATTTGGGTTAATAATCCCGCCAGAGTTATTTTCAAAAACAAAAAAATCCGTCACGTCACCTTCATCACTAACTAACTGGTGTGGTCCACTAGAAAGTAAAACAACACCTTTATCATCCGGTAAAACATCATAACCTTTGCCATCCAGCTTAAACGTAATAGTGTTTGCACTTGGATTACTATAATAAAACTTACCTTTACCACTTAAAAGTTCCATATCGTCACAAGCGGAAAGTAATATAGTTGCAGCTATAAAACAGCTATATTTTAGTATAGTATTCATAATGTTATTCCAAAAATTTTTAAAATCAACTTATTAACTAAAAATTAGATCTATTGTATGGCGCTCTTTAATATATTATTTTCGATATTAGAAACCATTATTCAGTTATTCGAATAAAATAACTTTACGATAAATGCGGTAGTTACCAATTTAATGGATATAACTCATGCGTTATTATCACGCAATACTTTTAACAATACCTGAAAAACCTCATCCATTAACGGCGTCGTTTGTTGGCTATTGCGAATTAAAGCTACTGTACGAGTTAACTCGGGCTGTTGTAATTGCAAAACTTTCAATTCTGGATCACGTAAATGTACAGTATAAAGCTGTGGTAAAATCGCAATCGCCAGTTTTGAGCGAACTAAGCCATATAGCGTTTCAATGTAATCCACTTGATAGCGAATCTTTAATTTTAAACGGTGACTTTCCACTGTCGCAGCGACCAAGCGTTGAATATTACCTTTCGAAAATACAGCAACATCACGGTTATTGAGTAGCTTCCATGGCAAATGAAATCTATTATCCGCTACAGCGTCATCATTATGGATAACAGCCACAAAAGGGTCATCTTGTAGTGGAAAAATAGCTAAATTCTGAGGTACTGAACTATCTAACACACCAATACCGAAATCAATTTCATGGTTGATAAGTTTATTAATTAAAGCGTCATTCGTTTGGTCATAAAATTCAATATTAAGCCTCGGAAAATATTGATTTAATAGTTCAGGCACCGCAGGAAATAACAGAGAACTTACGGAAGGAACTAAGCCAATACGTAATGTTCCGTCCCCTCCTTCCGCGATTATTTTTTGAATTTCACTAAATGCGCGATGAGAAACACTCAGTATTTGCTGTGCATGTGGCAAAATTGCAGCACCTAGCTCCGTTAATGTTACGGATGAAGCTGTGCGATTAATTAGCTTTCCTCCGATAACCGTTTCTATTTGCCGCAAAGCACTACTCAAAGCAGGTTGACTTACCGCTAGACGATTAGCGGTCTCGGTAAAATGACGAAGTTTCGCTAACGTCACAAAATACTGTAGCTGTTTGAGCGTAAGTGCAGGCAGCCTCTGCCAAGGTTCTATCATAATAATGTTCTTTTACTTTTATTGGATTAGCCAATATTTCGATTCATTATAACCATTTCTTATCACATGATAAATTTTATCATCTTGGCAAACGTTTGCGTTGCTCATAAAGTAACAATCATAAATTGTAAGAATGGTATCTTTATGTGCATAACAGAACAAAATAGGCGTCACGTCATTCAATCTGCTAAAGGCGAAAAGCCTTTTGACCTTCTACTCGCTAATGCCAATATTGTTGATATGGTAACCGGTGAAGTTCGCCTTGCAGATATTGGGATTACCGGCAACCTAATTGCTAGCGTACATCCTACTGGAACCCGTACTGATGCAACTGAAGCCCATGATTTATCAGGCTATTTCATTTCACCCGGCTTAATAGACACTCATGTCCATTTAGAAAGCTCACACTTACCCCCTGTACGTTATGCCGAAATAGTTCTCGCTCAAGGAACAACGGCTGTATTTTGGGATCCCCATGAGCTTGCCAATGTATTAGGCCTAGAAGGTGTACGTTATGCTATTGATTCTAGCCGAAATTTACCGTTAGATGTCATGGTTGCAGCCCCTTCGTCAGTGCCATCAACACCTGGCTTAGAAATGTCTGGAGCGGACTTTGCTGGGAAAGAAATGTCAACCATGCTGAGTTGGCCGGAAGTTCGTGGTGTGGCCGAAGTCATGGATATGTTTAGTGTGCTCCATGGCAGTGACAGAATGGAAGAAATTCTAAATGCAGGAATTACATCAGGTAAGCTTATAGAAGGCCATGCAAGAGGTTTAAAAGGAGCTGATCTGCAAGCTTATCTGGCTGCCGGCGTCACCTCTGATCACGAATTAACCTCAGCTGAAGATGCCCTTGAAAAGCTACGTGCGGGCCTTACATTACAAATTCGTGGCTCTCATCCTTATCTCCTTCCCGATATTGTTGCCGCATTAAAATCTTTACCGCATTTGTCATCACAAATTACAGTATGCACGGATGACGTGCCGCCCGACATATTAATTGAAAAAGGTGGCATTATTGCGTTACTAAACCTGTTAATTGAACATGGAATGCCAGCAACGGACGTACTGCGCTTTGCTACATTTAACGCTGCAATACGCTTGCAACGCCATGACCTTGGCCTGATTGCTGCTGGGAGAAAAGCAAATTTAGTCATCTTCGATTCATTGGAAACGTTGAAAGCACAAGCCGTGTATGTATCAGGCCAAAAAATTGCAGAAAATAACCAACTTATCAATGCATTAAGCGCACATAATGATATTTTACCACCACGAGATACCATGCAACTCTCGCCAATCACCCCAAATGATTGCACATTAAAAATTGATGGAATCAATGATGGTAGTGCGCGTTTACGTCATATTCGTGGAGCACGCTTTACCCAATGGGGCGAGATTGACGTACAAATCAAAAATAGCGTGGTACAAGTGCCGAATAATTTCAGCCTTATCCGAGTTCAACACCGTCACGGCCGTCACGATGCTTTACCTCAGATAGCCTTACTTGAGGGCTGGGGGGAATTACGCGGAGCCATTGCGACTAGCTATTCACATGATTCACATAACCTCGTTGTCCTTGGTCGTAACCCTGATGATATGGCCATTGCCGCTAATTTATTAATCGAGAGTGGTGGAGGTATGGCACTAGTACAAAATGGTCAAGTTTTAGCTCATGTCGCTATGCCAATAGCCGGTATGCTATCTGATTTACCCGCAACTGAGCTGGCTGCTCAATTTCGCCAATTGCGTGAATTAAGCAGTGAAATCGCTGATTGGGAGCCACCTTATCGAGTCTTTAAGGCTATTGAAGGAACCTGTCTTGCTTGCAATGCAGGCCCACATTTAACCGATTTAGGATTAACGGATGGAACAACGCGTCAAATCGTTGATGCTGTCATCCATACTGCTAAGCGCGCTTAGAAAATTAATAATAATGATAGGAGAGCCAATTAATGGCTGACAATTCAATAAATACGCCAACATCAGGGAGTTGGCTGGAAAGGCGCTTTGCTTTACGTGAGCGCGGCAGTTCAGTAAAAACAGAGTGTTTAGCTGGAGTGACCGGTTTTTTAGCCGCAGCTTACCTGCTTGTGGTGATCCCCGGTTTACTTGCCGTTGGAGGAATGGATAAAGGAGCTGCAACCACCGGAACAATTATTGTCTTCGTCATTGCCAGTTTATTAATGGCGTTCTATGCTAATTTACCCTTTATTGTAGGCCCTGGTATTGGAGGCTCTGTCCTTGTCGGTATTACGCTTGCAGGCAGTGAAGGTATTGACTGGCAAATCGGGCTCGGCATCGCGTGTTGGTCAGGGATCTTATTTTTCCTATTAACTAAATTTGGTTTGCGTGAAGTTGTTACACGCTCTGTCCCACAATCAATTAAACTCGGATTAACTGCATCAATTGGCCTTTTCGTTGCCGTATTAGGCTTTCGAAATGCAGGATTAGTGCTCGCTAACCCAAAAACAAATGCATTAATGCTTGGTGATTTCCTTTCCCCCGGTGCATTAGTTGCACTTGCTGGCTTTTTCGTTGCGATTGCACTACAAGCTCGCAAAATACCAGGTGGAATTTTATGGGCAATTTTATTTGCAACCCTCTTAGGTATTCCTTTTGGCGTCACAAAATTACCTGACAGCTTTATTGGTATTCCACACTCTGTGGCCCCTGTATTAGGGCATGTAGACTTGATTGGCGCATTAAATATCGCGTTTCTCCCTTTCTTATTTGTCTTTTTTGCTGCTGAGTTTTTCTCAACTATGGGGACAACATTAGCAGTTGGCGGAGAAGCGGGTTTATTAGATAAAGAAGGTAATATGCCAAATATTAACCGTCCCTTTATCGTTGACTCAATTGCTGCAGCATTAGGACCATGGGTTGGTATTCCTGCAGCAACTGCACTTATTGAGTCTTCAGCCGCGGCAGAGGCTGGGGGTAAAACCGGTATGACAGCTCTTGCTGCAGCCTTTATGTTTTTATTAATGCTGCTATTTACACCTATTGCATTAATGATCCCAGCACAAGCCACGGCTCCTGCTCTAATTTTAATTGGACTAAATATGTTCAGTGGTTTACGAAAAGTAGACTTAGGCAATTTTACCGATGGCTTACCCGTATTAATGATGGTGATGATTACGCTAATCGCTAATAGCTTTGGTACGGGTATCGCCGGTGGGTTGTTATTCTACATCTTAATTAAAGCCGTTGCTGGCAAGTGGAGAGAAATTCCAATTAGCTTGTGGATCCTTGCGGTACCTCTTGTTTATTATTTCTCAACACTAGTGAAACACTAGACCATTAGTGCCAGAAAAGCCGATTTTTCCACTGTCGGCTTTTCTATTCTAATAAATTTAGTTTAAAACTGCATGAGCTTCTATTTCTATTAACCATTCCGGCAAAGAAAGCCCTGAAACAATAACCCAAGATGAGGCTGGTGGATTGTTTGGAAACTTTTCTTTTAATGCTTTCGCAATGTCAGCTTGTTCCTCATGGCTATTAAAGCCCTCTTTGATGTAAATACGTAGCATAGCTACCTGAGATAAATCGCCACCAGCCGCATGCAATACATGTTCAATATTGATTAATGATTGTACGGTTTGTTCGTATATACCCCCAGCAACAGTTTCTTCTGCGGCATTTACGCCAACCTGCCCCGATAAAAATAATTGTCGGGTTCCCGTTATTTCTATAGCTTGGCTAAAGCCATACTGCAAAGAATTAAAGATAGAAGCTGGGTTTATCGATTTCTTAGTCATTTTTATTCCATCATTAATAAAACAGTGAGGCAGTATAAGCCATTTACTTTTTGATTCATTAAACATCAAGCAAACGTCATTTGATTGGTATTCAGAAAGCATCAAAAGACACGTTGATTTAAGGTACCTAAGAATAAATACGAATACGTTCAGCTAAATAATTTGCACATTGCGTGACACTCATCAACTGATTTTCCCAATCAACAGAACTCCCTATTAAATAGGCGTTTTTTGCTACCACTAGGATTGATGCCAATTCCACTGGCATTAATTCAGCTGCCCAAATAGCAGCCTCCCCCTTTGAAGTAAATAGCCCTGTTTCCATGGTGTACCACATCCGTGCCAATGTCAGTAAAACATTGCGCTCATCACCTTCTAGGGATAACTCTAGGTTAGGGAGTGAATCTAACATAGCGCAGTGAATATCGTGCAAGCCAATAATCGGTAAGTGGTAAATCTCTTGGTACCATAAACTTACCGCGTCTTGTGACGCTTGGGCTAACATGAGTGTGAACTCTGGATCTTGAGTTTGCCCTTCAAATACCCCTTGCTCGTAATCTGTACGTAACCACTCCCCATAAATTAATTCGCATTTTGCAGGGTAAGACAGTGAATTTAATTCACTTGCTAAAAATACGGCAACTTCAAGTGGTCGCCGGCCTTCTGGATCAATCGGATATAAGCCAGAAATATCCATTAAATCCCGCACAAGTTGTTCACGACATATATTCGTTATAGGAGTATCAACCACCACAAGTATATCAATATCACTCGTTGGCCGTAATCCACTCGAAACAGAAGAACCATGCAAATAAACAGCAATTAATGAATCAGAAAAATATTTTTGTAGAATAACCAAAGCTTGTTCTGCTTGTAGAGGGGTATTCATTAAAATCGCGTCCTAACTTATTTAATTAATATAATTATAATGTAACGATTCTATCTATTCCTTGAATAAAACACAGATAAAAAAATAGCCCCTGATTAGGAGCTATTTAATCATCCATACATAGTTAAATTAGTGGAGGAATTGACGGTAAAATAGGCACTTCAATCACTGTTGGCCCATTACGCTTAAATGCCTCTTCGCAGGCTTGTTTAATGTCTTCTATAGTTTCAGCTCTCACCGCAGCACAACCATATCCTTTTCCTAAAGCCACGATATCTAAATTTGGAATATCAAGCCCCGGAACCCCCGGTGTTTCCTCCAATACTGCAAATGATTTTAAAATGCCATATTCATTATTTTTCGGAATGATAAACACAATAGGTAAATTCTGCTGCGCAGCACTCCATAAGCCTTGAATTGAATACTGCATGGAGCCATCACCAATAATTGCCATCACTGGGCGATGGCGCCCGCTGTCCCTTTCGGCTAATGCAATTCCCACACTTGCTGGTAAATTCCAACCTAATGAACCACTTGCAAAAGTATAGAATGAGTCAGGAAATTCGATTGGCCATTCACGATGAAGTTCACCGAGGTTTGAAGGGGACTCTTCCACCAAGACGGTTTCTTTTGGTGAAACTTCCCTCAAGGTGCGAAATAATTGTGTTGCACTCAGTGTTGGGCTATTGCAACTTTGTTCAGCTGCTGCTGGGTACGGTGCCATTCCATGAGGTTGTTTTTCCACTTTTTTTGTCGCAGTACGAGGCGCAACCAAGTTAATTAACCCTTCTAATGCGAGTACAGCATCACTTAACAAGCTATCTCCAATAGGAGCTCTACCCACTTCGATTGGGTCATCTGTAATGTGTAGTAATTTCAGTCCTTCAGGAATATAACTGCCTGCAACATAAGGGTAATACCTAAATACAGGAGCCCCAATAACAATGGCTAAATCATGTCCTTCGAGTTTTTCAGATAACGGTTTTGTCGCAAAAGGTAACCCACCTGCATACAGAGGATGAGTTTCTGGGAATGGCGGACGTTCAGATGCAGGCGCAGCCCACACTGGAGCATTTAATTTTTCAGCAAGTTTAATGCCGATATCCCAACCTTCCCCTCTTGCAATGGCGGAACCATAAATAAGTACAGGATTCTTCGCATTCGATAGAGCAGAAGCAAACTCTTGTAGTCGAGCTGGGTCATAACCAATGCGCTGCGGGACAGAACGAACAACAGCTTCTTGTGCTAGTGCGGGTTTATCCCAATCATCCAATGGGATAGATAAAAATACTGGCCCGGCGGGCGGTTGCAGAGCCATTGCATACGCTCGCATAAAAGCAGCAGGGACATCTTCTGCGCGCACTGGCTGGTAGCTCCATTTTACCCAGGGTTTTGGCAACGTTTCAGGCTCAATGTTGGTTAGCCAAGGCTCCATCAATAACATTTCTCGTGTTTGATTTCCCGCCGTAATAATTAATGGCGTTCGGTTCATATAGGCAGTCAAAATATTACTCATGGCATTACTTAACCCTGCGGAAGTATGTACATTCACCATCGCAACTTTACGCATTCCCTGCGCGTAACCATCTGCGGCGGCAACAGCAGAGGCTTCCTGTAATGTTTGGATATAACGAAAATCATTTGGAAAATCTTTTAAAAATGTTTCTTCTGTCGAACCTGGGTTGCCAAAAATGGTTGTAATATCTAACTTACGTAATAAATCATAGGTGACTTGACGGATCGTTTTTTGCATTGAAAACACTCCATAAAAAATATTCAAATTATCTAATAAAAAGAAAATTTAGAGTTAAAAAACTCTGTTAAACTCACACGCCATATCATTATTAAATAATTAAAATAAAACCTAACTCATTGTAATTAGGTACTATAGCAAAAAATTGATTAACGATATATTCAGGTGAATTTTCCTTTTAAGTCCATCAAAAAGAAAGGTAATGACAATACACTTATGAAAACAAGCCATTAAATAACAGCCAAATTAAACAGTCTCAATAAGATGGTAAAAAAAACCAAATATAAACCTGAAACAAAATTATCAAATAGCGTTTAGTGATTATATTTGTACTTATTCTATTCAAAAGTAACCATCAGCGATTTACTATTGATGAAAGGCCATATTTTTAGCGTTAACGACAATGCGGTCCCTAGATTTCTGAGGATGGTCCTAGCTATAGACTAGACAATATTTTCACTCATAATCCAATAATGGGTTATTTACCTCATGTTTCACTCTACTCTGCCCATTTTCTTTTATGTTGTACATCACACTTCTTATAATTACTTGGTAACATAAACCTTCTCTTAGATAAGTTCCCGAAAAAGCCAACTTTCTTCCTACATAGCCATCTTTAAATGAGCCTTTTCAATAGAAACCTGCTGTTCATGCTGTCTCTCGCTATTTTTAACTAGGAAAATTTACACATGAGACTTCACTGCCACCCATTCAATACTTAGTCTAGGATTAACTAAAAGTTATAGATACCCAAACAAAACTCATTGTTAAATAAAAGTTGCACAAAGTAACTTGATTTATCGCTAATGTTAAATAACAACAGTGAAAGTTCTGGTAAACTAACTTGAGGTAAAATAATGATCCTAGATGCCAGCTACACTTTATTAGTCGCTTGTTTGGCGCTGTTGATTGGTATGTTTGTTGTCAAATACACACCTTTTCTACAAAAAAACCATATCCCTGAAGCCGTTGTTGGCGGCTTTATTGTTGCTATCATTCTATTAATTGTTGATAAAACTGCAGGGTATTCATTTACTTTTGATGCTTCACTACAAAGCATTTTGATGATTACGTTCTTTTCATCAATTGGATTAAGCTCAGATTTTTCGCGTTTAATAAAAGGTGGTAAGCCACTTGTCTTATTAACGATCGCAGTGACTATCTTAATTGCTATTCAAAATACCGTTGGTATGGGAATGGCTGTCATGCTTAATGAAAGTCCATTTATTGGTTTAATTGCTGGTTCAATCACGCTTACGGGTGGCCACGGCAATGCAGGGGCTTGGGGACCAATATTAGCTGATAAATATGGTGTGACAGGTGCTGTTGAATTAGCTATGGCGTGTGCAACCTTAGGCTTAGTCCTCGGTGGGTTAATTGGTGGCCCTGTTGCTCGCCATTTATTGAAAAAAGTTACGATCCCTAAAAGCACTGAACTCGAAAAAGAAACTATCGTTGAAGCTTTCGAACAACCGAGTGTTAAACGTAAAATTAATGCCAATAATGTTATTGAAACCATCTCAATGCTAATTATCTGTATTGTTGTAGGTGGCTATATTAGTGAGTTTTTTAAAGATACCATTGTGCAATTACCTACCTTCGTTTGGTGCTTATTTGTCGGTATTATTATTCGTAATGTCCTAACGCATGTATTTAAACATGAAGTTTTTGAACCTACCGTTGATGTTTTAGGTAGTGTAGCCTTGTCATTATTCTTAGCAATGGCGCTAATGTCCTTAAAATTCGGTCAACTCGCTAGTATGGCAGGGCCTGTTCTAATTATCATTGCTGTACAAACGGTGGTTATGGTTTTATTTGCTACATTTGTTACCTTTAAAATGATGGGCAAAGATTATGACGCCGTTGTTATTAGTGCCGGGCACTGCGGGTTTGGAATGGGTGCGACACCAACCGCTATCGCTAACATGCAGACCGTCACTAAAGCATTCAGTCCTTCCCATAAAGCCTTTTTAGTCGTGCCAATGGTGGGGGCATTTATTGTCGATATTTCAAATAGTATCTTAATTAAAATCTTTATCGAAATCGGCACGTATTTTACCTAGTGCACAATCATAAAGGCTAGGCTATAACCTAAGTATATAGTCTGGCCTTCGCTTTTTTCTCTCTATTTAATTTAAACCGCCTAATTTCCTTTCACCATTTTCAGCACAAAATGAATAGTTGTTCAGATTAATTTGTATTAATTCGGTAGAATATGCGAATTAATACCAATAGTCGGTTTCTGTGAGTAAAGGCAAATAATAGGTTTCTTAAAATGAAATTAAGGCATCTCGATATTTTTTATGCGGTCATGACCTGTGGTTCTCTAACTCGTGCAGCAGAGGTTTTACATATCTCACAACCCGCTGCCAGCAAGGCCTTAAAACATGCGGAACAACAACTTGGCTTAGTACTATTCCAGAGAATTAGAGGAAAGCTAATTCCCACAGCTGAGGCAAACCTGCTATTTGAAGAAGCGAAGGAAGTTTATCATAATTTAGATAAGCTCAGAATTTTAGCTCAAAATTTATCACGTGACCCGCAAGGCAAATTAGCCATTGGTTGCTTACCTAGCTTAGGGCTAAACTTAGTACCTGAAGTGACCGCTCAATTTATTAAAAAACACCCTAATATCAAACTCACGATCGGTACACATCATACAACCGATATTCTGCAGTTATTAACCCAACAAGATCTCGATATTGGTATTGGCTTTAATCTTGAAATTGAAGGCGGTATTACGGTTTTACCTATTGCAGATATCCCATTAGTTTATGTGGATAGCAAATTACCATTACACTCACCAGTCTCCCTCACTGATATTGACCAGGAGCGTTGGATCCACCCTGGCTCTGACTCTTTATCTCAGCTATTACAAAAACGTCATGAGTTTGCAGAATCAAATATTAGTGTGCATACCTATCATATGGCCGCAGAATTTGTCCAAGCTGGTTTAGGTTGTAGTATTACCGATATTTTTTCAGCCGAACATACATTACCTGAATCAATGATTTACCCTTTACAGGAAGGCTTACACCTTGCCGTATCCGTTTTTCATCGCGCAGATAAACCATTAACTAAGGCCGCACAGAATTATGTTAATACCTTGGCATCCACGCTTGAAAAAAGAAATAAAGTAGTTAACCAAAAGTTATACTCTGGTAATGAAAACTCAATTGTTTAGTTAGCTTATTCACCGTTAAATAATAACATCTTGGTTATTATGGGTTACGGATTATTATGACTAAACATGTGGTGGTTATTGGAGCTGGTGTGATTGGTTTAAGCACCGCCTATGCATTAATTAAAGCAGGCCAAACCGTAACATTAGTTGAATCTGATACAGATGTCGGTATGCACACCAGTTTTGCTAACGGTGGGCAACTCAGCTATCGCTATGTTTCTCCTCTTGCTGATGCAGGCGTTCCTTTACAAGGCCTACGTTGGATGGGGAAAAATGACTCCCCCTTAAATTTAAAAATAACGCCTTCATTACAACAGTGGTCTTGGCTAGCGCAATTTACATTAGCTTGTAACCGTAAAACCAATAAAATTAATGGTACCCACCTTTTACGTTTATCGCTCCTAAGCCAAGAAATAATGAATAAATGGCGTAACAATGGTGATATTGCCGATTTTGCTTGGGAAAAATCAGGGAAATTAATTATCCATCGCGATAATAAAAGTTTTCAAAAAGCCAGTGAAACGGTTGATAAACAATTTCAAAAAGTATTAACACCCGCTGAAATTATTGAACTAGAGCCTTCTTTAAAGAATATACAGTCTCAACTAGTCGGGGCAATATATGCTCCTGATGATGAGAGTGCAGATTGTTATTTATTTTGCAAAAATCTACTGCAATATTTACTCATGCAACCGCAATTTAAGCTTTGTTTGCAGCACAGTGTTGAATCCTTCATTACACAAGGTAACGGCATTACAGGAATAGCTACTCATCAGGGAACTATCCAAGCTGATGATTTTATTGTTTGCGCAGGTAATGGTAGCCGCGAGTTATTAAAAACACTGAATATTAATGTCCCTATTTTAGGATTAAAGGGATATAGTCTAAGTGTCGAATACCCGCAAGCTGAGTATATTGTTCCGAAAATTAACGTCACTGATTACGGCAATAAAATTGTCTATGCCAAACTTAATGATCAATTACGCATTGCTGCAATGGTCGATATTGGTTATGACAGCCAAGGTTTACGTGAAAATAGAATACAAGCTCTTAAGAAGATTATTAAACACACCTTTCCTGAATTACCTAAAATCGACGATGCTGAAAGCTGGTGTGGGTTACGTCCCTCAACGCCAAAGGGCCCACCGATATTAGGAAAAACAACCTATAAAAATTTATGGCTTAATATTGGACATGGTAGTTTAGGGTTTACTCTTGCCGCAGGCAGCGCGGAAGTATTGACTCAATTAATTACAGAACAAAAAACGCCAATTTCTTTAACTGGATTAACGAGGTAATCATGTCCATCAAACGTAACAACCCGAAACCACGCTTAGCTGACAGTGTTGAATATGCAGGGATAGTTTATTTATCAGGGCAAGTACCAAATGACCTAACAGGTGATATTACCCAGCAAACTGAAGATATTTTAGCTAAAATTGATACGTTATTAGCAGCCAGCAACAGTAATAAAACACAAATTTTATCTGCTCAAATTTGGATTAAAAATATGGCGAGAGATTTCTCTGCCTTTAATGCAGTATGGGAAAATTGGATGCCTGTGGAAAATAGCCCAGCTCGTGCAGCAGTTGAAGCAAATATGGCACGCGAGCAAGTCCTTGTTGAAATTATGGTGATTGCGGCTCAGCACTGATATCTATTTAGTAAGATTTAAAATATAAAAAAGCAGTGAGACCGACTGCTTTTTATTACTCTAGCAATTTAGTCTTCTATTTTATTTTATAATATCCGATTAAATAATGAGTTTAATAAATTTCATTAGGATTATTATAAAATAAAGACTTTCATTTTCACCCTCCTTAACTATTATCAAATCAATTCCAATAAAAATAAATAGCTAATAAAAAATTATAAGTGAAGAAAAAATAATTATTAACTGGAGAGACTAAATGAAAGAAACCGTGATTGAATATATTTTATCGAAGTTATATGACTTAGGCATTGAAGATATTTTTGGTGTTCCTGGTGATTATTCATTTCCTATTAATGACGCTGTTTGTATTAGTTCTCAACAGCGTTGGATTGGTAACTGTAACGAACTAAATGCAGCCTATGCTGCTGATGGCTATGCTCGAATAAAAGGCGTCGCTGCATTATCAACCACATTTGGCGTTGGCGAATTAAGCGCGCTCAATGCAATAGCGGGCTCCTATGCAGAAAGGTTACCGATATTTCACCTTGTCGGAATGCCACCAAGCCAATCAAAGAAAAAACATCTAATTACCCATCATACTTTAGGTGATGGTGATTATGATGTTTTCTATAAAATGAGCCAGCATATTGTCTGCGCCCACGCCATTATAACCCCGGAAAATTGTATTGAAGAAACAGAACGATTAATCGCTTGTGCCTTGCACGAGCGCCGCCCAGTTTATTTTGGGCTACCTGCTGATTATGCTGTAAAAACTGTGGTTAAGTCACCTCATAATACGGTTTCATTAATACCAAAAACCAATCCAGAAACACTAAAAAACATTATCCATCTCATCTCAAATAAATTAATAAATAGCCAGCAATCCTGTTTACTAGCAGGGTCAATATCTCTACGTTTAGGATTACAAAAAAGCTTACAAACTATTATCGAAAAAACTAATATCCCCTATACAACCTTTTATATGGATAAGAGTGTTTTAGATGAAACTAATACACAATATATTGGAATGTATACGGGAGATTTTATCAATCCACAAGTGACTTCATTTGTAGAAAGCTGCGATTGTGTTTTAAATATCGGCACTATAATGTCAGATTTTAATACTGCTTGTTACACCTCTAATATTGAAGAAAAAAACATAATACATATTATGGACAATTACGTAATTATTAATGGTCAGCGTTACGATGATATTTATATGAAGGATGTCATCTCATCGTTAAAAGATAAATTGATATCAACATCTGATTGTTACTTTTATCATAATAATTACCCTAAAGCGCAATCACTTGGCACACCAATAAGTTCAAAAACACAAGAAATAACGGAAACATTCTTATACCCCCGTTTAGAAAAAATGCTCAAGCCTAACGATATTATATTTGGTGATACTGGAGCATTTACCATGGGGCTATCATTTGCACTTTTACCTAATGGGGCATCATTTCATTCTCAATCTTTATGGGGATCAATTGGTTGGGCCACTCCAGCTGCATTAGGGGCAGCTTTAGCATCTCCCTCTCGTCGTATTATTTTAATAACTGGTGAGGGTGCTCACCAATTAACAATACAAGAAATTAGTCAATTTGCACGCTTCGGGCTTAAACCTATTATTTTTGTTCTAAATAACGATGGCTACCTTATCGAACGACTATTTTGTAAGGAGCCTGAATATTATTACAATGATGTTACTCAATGGAATTATGCACAAATACCTTCAGCATTCGGGTGCGATGATTGGTATTGCCAAAAGGTAACAACCTGCGATGAACTCAATGATGCCTTACAACATATTGAAACTCTGGATACCGCAGCTTACATTGAAATAATGACAAACAGGTATGATGCACCAAAATATTTGGTAAAAATGGGAGAAGCTATTACATCTATATACTAACTGAATTGTTTGTAGCTAGCTCCGCCATCTAAAATGGCGTGAGCGATTAGAAATAAAATTACATTGTATTTAGCTTATACCCACCAACTTTTTCGTTTTACATATAATCTCTGATGAGATCACGCCATTTTTATAAGCAACAATGTCGGCCATTATCGCTAAAGCAATTTCTGGTGGTGTTTTACTACCGATTGGAATGCCAATAGGGGCATGAATGCGTTCTATTTCCTCTTCTGTCATCCCACCAGATGCTATAAGCCGTTCACGACGGCGAGCACTAGTTCTGACTGACCCCATTGCACCAATGTAAAAAGCATCTGTATTAACCGACTCCATCAGTGTTAAATCATCAATACGGGGATCATGAGTTAAGGAAACAATGGCAGTATTTGGAGAACAACCCTGCTCTTCTAAATAGCGGGCAGGAAATAAAGAAATAACCTCAACTTGAGGTGGAATTTGTGGTGCAAACCGCGCTATTTCTTCTTCTCGATGATCGCAAATAATAACCTCAAAGCCCAATGTTAATGCAAAATTAGCGCAATAAGCCCCCACAGTGGAAATACCTGCAATGATTAAGCGAGGAGGAGCCGCAATGTATAACTGAATTTTATCGTCATTGCGTTCTATCTGTGTTGGTTTTTCTGATTTATTAGCTATATGAATTTCACCACTCTGCGGCAATAGAACTTTTTTGATAATGGCAGAATAACCTAATAACGCATTTTGGATCTCAACAAGGTAATTAAGCGATTTTTCATTATTTGGTAAATATTCAATCAAAACATCTAAGCTACCATCACAGGGTAAGTTAACTTTAGTCTCAATCCCACCTCTTCCATAGCGAACAACTTGGCTGCTACTCACATAATCATTATTTTTTATGCGCTGAATAAAATCCTCTTCAATACATCCACCAGAAAGCGAACCTATATATTGTCCGTCCTGTTTTGCAACCAGCAAAGAACCCGGGCTTCTCGGTGAAGAACCATAAGTATTTAACACGGTACATAGCCAAACTGGCTGCTCTTTTATCCAATCAACAGCTTGGGAGATAACAAAAACATCTTCACGTAACATATTCGTCCCTTATTCGTTATCAATACTTGGATAATCAATATCTTTCACAACATTTTCATTATTTATGTCTAGTTTATAGACAAAGTTATCCTGTAATATCGATTTTGCCCCTTCATCTCCGGACAATTTAATTAAATCTGAATAATATTTTGCAGATATTCCCACTGGATGCCCAGGTAAACCATTATATACTGGCCGTACTAATGTATGTTGTTTTAATTCATTTGCTATACGTATAAATAATTCACTATTGATGTATGGCATATCTGCTAAATGAATTATCCACCCATCTAAATTTGAAGTGTTTTTAACACCAAATGCGATTGAATCACCTAACCCATTACTATTTATCAATGTGTATGGAATATTAAATTGTAAACAATTATTAATGACGCCTTCATTCTCAGGCCGGGTTACCACATGAACAGAAACCCCACTATCAATTGAATTTATTAGTGTTTTTTCAAATACTGTATTTTTCCCTAACCCAAAATTTAATTTACTGCCTTTACCTCCAGCGTTTTGAAAACGCTCACTTTTTCCTGCTGCTAATATCAAAATACAAATATTCATGGTTTTTATTCTAAATCGATATACTGATTGCGTATCTCATAAATAAAGTATATTCAGTAAGATCACAAGAACTACATATCATTAATTTGAAAATTATTAAGAGAAGTATAATATTAACGTGATACAAATAATTTTTTCTATATGACTATAAAAATAAAAATACCGATGTAATAAAAATAAGTGTAAGGGTGTATTATGAGCAAAAGCGATGTCGAACTCTCCCGCAGACACTTTCTAAAATGTGCCGTTATAGCGGGAATATCTGTTTATTTAGCCCCTTTGTATAGCCGTGCTTTTGATGTGCTATTCGAAGAGAAAATTCTTCAATCTCCTGACTGGAATCCAGTCGATAAACAAATTAAATTTCGTATTGATGGGTTTGCCAAAGTCCAAGGGGAGAAAGTCTTTGCCAGAGACATTCGCGCACGCGATATCCCTCACTGGCCAAAACAGCAAGGTCATGCATTCTTACTTCGCGTGACGCAAGCCGATAAAATTTACCAAGGCTTTAATCTTGATCTGCTGAAAGATGGCCTCATGCCTGATCGCATCGTAACCGCAAGCGATTTAGAAAAAGATGGTGTCGCTTTCCCTGAATTCTATGGCGATGATTTATTGCTTCCAGAAGGGAAAACCCCCGCTTACCTTGGCCAAGCCGTTGCATTATTGATTTACCATGATTTTGCTAAATTCCGTTTTGCTAAAGAAACCCTAAAATTCCGTGATGATGTTATCCAATACGGTGCATTTACTGGCCCACTGGAACGGGACCCATGGGGAAGCTACCGTGGCGTGCGAATTGGCAATGAAAACCCTTATGAACCAGATATTTACTCAAGCCTAAAAGATATGCCAATCTCCCCTATTGGCATGAAAAAACACTTGCCCGTTTGGCCAGAAGGCCGTGAAGGTGGGAAATTAGATCAACAAGGCATGCTATATGCTGATGAACTCGCCAAACAACTGGAGAACCCGCCAGAAGACTGGCTTGTGATCAAACGAAAATACTTTTCTCAATCGATTGATACTGCTGCCTTAGAGCCTGATAACGCTAACGGTTGGTACGACGCCAAAACACAGTCATTCCATCTGGTTATTCCTACGCAGTCCCCTCAAGAAGTGGCGGAATCATTACCCGAGATGCTGGCAAAATCACATTTTCCAATTAAACAAATTTTCCTACACCCTTGTTTTACAGTTGGTTATGGTTCTAAAGACCATACCCCATTCCCGTATTATGGTGCAATGGCAACGTTATATGGTGATGGAGTCCCTATTCGTCTGGCTAATGACCGCTATGAACAATTTCAATCCACCATCAAACGCCATGCTTTTGATATGGATTACACCTTAGCGGTGAATAAGAAAACACATAAAATTGAAGCGCTTTCAGCGTCTTTTATTGGTGATGGCGGTGGCCGCTGTAATTTTACGCCTTCCGTTGTCATGGTTGGCGCAACAGGCGCACAAGCTATCTATTACATTCCGCGTAGTGATTTATCTGCGGTCGGTATTGCATCACGAGCCGTGGATGCAGGTTCAGCCCGCGGTTATGGCACCTTACAAGCCATGGCAGCAACCGATATGTTAATGGAAGAAGCCGCAAAACTACTCAAAGCCGACCCCATTGAGTTCCGTCTTAAAAATATCATCAAGTCCGGGATGAAAAATACCCAAGGGGCAATCCCTGGCGGTGCAATTCGTGCCGATGAAGTGTTAACCCACTGTGCTGCTCATCCAATGTGGACTGACAGAACCAAGCGTAAAGCTGACTTTGAAGCAAAAAATAGCGGCAAACTATTCGGTACTGGGATTTCCTGTGTGCAAAAAGACTTCGGGACAGGTGCAGAATCCTCCTTTGCTCGTGTAGAACTCACCCCCGAGGGTAAAATTGCTATTTACCATAGCGGTGCAGAAATTGGCACAGGCATGTCCACGTCCCAATCGGTGGTTTGCGCTAAATGGTTAGGAAAGCCTGCAGAACAAGCTCATTTTTCGGTTGTAGATTGGTCAATTTTACCTATGGTGTCGACAGGTAACCCGTTTGCCATGTCACAAGATGAGCAAAACCACCTCGCGCAAAACCCATTATGGACGCCGAATTACTGCTCACCGGCAAGCGCCAGTAATTCAGCCTATTATTTCACCCATAGTACAGACGCAGCCGCACGCCTTATATTTGAACATGGGTTATGGCCCGCTGCCATGTCAATTTGGCAAGAAGGCATTGGTGGCGGACAAGCTGCCCCTCTAGTTGTTCGCCGTGAAGATGCACGTTGGGTTGCTGAAGGCTTAACGGCTGATGGGCTCGAGGTGCTTAGTTTATCGCGCTTAATTGAACGCACTTTTGCAATGGGTGGGGTAACTGGCGCAGTGTGCCACGTATTTAACCGCTGGCAATGGGCTGAAGCCGATTTCCCAATTCAGGGTGAAACTCGCCGTTTACCGATTGATGGGCTATCACTACGATTTGCCGATAAAGAATACCAAGTTTGCCGCCGCGAAAAAGCCTATTACCCTGATACACAAAGAAATAATGCTGGAGTCACTTACTACAGTGCAGTCGCTACCGTGAGTGAGCTATCCATTGATAAGGCAACTGGACAAGTTGAATTGCTGAATCACCATAGCGTGGTGGAGTGCGGTAATCTTATCGTGCCACAACTGGTTTCAGGGCAAATTCAAGGTGGATTAGCAATGGGTATCGGCCATGCCCTCCATGAATATTTACCTCTCTACGAAGATGGTCCCGGTAATGGGACGTGGAACTTCAACCGTTATCATCTCCCTCTAGCCAGCGACGTTGCAGTTTGGCAGCAAACCAATGAAGTCCTGCCAGGACTTTCGGATACAGACCCGCCAAAAGGCGTTGCTGAGGTTGTTATGATCCCGGTGGTTTCATCCATCGTCAATGCCATTGCAGATGCAACTGGTCATCATTTCTTGCATTTGCCTGTACGCGCAAAAGACATTTTAGAGGTAATATCATGAGCCTAAATTTCCTTCCCCTCACTTTAACCATTAATGGCCAACAGTATGGACCAATGGACGTGCCTGAAGGCCTCATGATGATCGACTTCCTTCATGAATATGTTGACCTAACGGGCTCTCGTCTAGGCTGTGGCCAAGGGATCTGCCATGCTTGCGTCGTTATCTTAGATAACCCTTCCGGCACCAGCGAAGAGATCCGCACTTGTATTACTGGCGCGCATTTTTTCAATAATAAAAGTATTCGAACTATCGAAGGGGCTGCCGCCAAAGAAGAAAACGGGGAAGTAAAATTATCCCCAGTTCAACAAGCTTTTGTTGAACATTTTAGTTTTCAGTGTGGCTACTGTACCCCAGGGTTTGTGAATGCGGCTACCGTGTTTATTGAAGAACTTCAGCGAAACCCCATTGCAGAAGCGGACTTAGAAGATGCTATCAAGCAAGCCCTAAATAACCATATTTGCCGCTGCACAGGCTATGTACGCTATTATGAAGCGGTACGTGACGTTGTTCTAGCGACTCCTGGTCTTATCAAGGAGGCAATAAAATGATCAAACGAATTATTTTATGGTTGATAGCCATCGCTATCATCGTTTGGGCGGTGCTGTATTGGTATGAAAGCCGCACCTTAGATGGTCCGGTACAAAAAGTGACAGCGACACCTCAGGAAATTGAGCGAGGTCGTTATCTCACCCTTGCCGGTGACTGCGCTGCGTGCCACACCAGTGCTGATGGCGCGCCATTAGCCGGTGGTTTTCCACTCGATACCCCATTTGGTACTATCTACAGCAGTAACTTAACCCCTTCAGCCGACTTTGGTATCGGTCGCTGGACAAAAGATGAGTTTTATAAAGCACTGACCCAAGGTATTTCACCGCCGAGTAAAAATCTTTATCCAGCAATGCCTTATACGTCTTACAAAGGGATCACTCGTGAAGATTCTGACGCTATTTACAGTTATTTGATGAGCCAACCAGCGGTTGATGTCGCGCCACCTGAAAATTCATTGCCATTCCCACTAAACCAACGTATGGCCATGATTGGCTGGAATTTATTGTTTTTTAATGACAAACCACTCCCAGATAGCTCACAAGGTAGCTCTCCTGAATGGTTACGTGGTCGGTATTTAGTTAACGTATTAGAGCATTGTGCTGAATGCCATACGCCAAGGGGAAAACTGGGTGAAATGGATTTAGATAACTTTATGCAAGGCGGTGCTTTAGGTCGTTTTGTGGCGCCGGATATTACCCCAAAAGCGCTTGCAGAGCGAGGATGGACAAAAGAAGATTTACAGCAGTTTTTCATGACTGGGCTCGCTCCGCAAGGTTCCGCCTACAGTGATATGCACCCTGTAATTTATCTGAGTTCACAACATTTAACCCCAGAGGATAATAGCGCTATAGCCACCTATTTAATGGGCGATAATCCACCAGCAACTTCGCCATTAAGAATGGGGGAAGGTAACGCTCAAGGACGCCAAATTTATTTAGAAACCTGCTCAGGTTGCCACTCCTATGATGGCAGCGGTAAACCGAATGTGGCGGTGGCAATGAAAGGAAATTCGACATTGCGTGATGCGGATAGCACTAACCTAATTAATGCGATTTTAGATGGTTTGCCTGAACAACCATTCCCTAATAACCAAAACATGCAAAGTATGCCAGGGTTTGCCAATAAGCTAAATGACCAACAAATTAGCGACTTAGTGAACTTCCTTCGCGTTCAATGGGGAGGACAGCCTGCGGATGTCACCCCGGAGCAGATTAAATCTTTGCGTCAATAATGACGAAAAATGAGCTATCTGGCTTGTTAATATTTAACGAGCCAGATAGTTCTCTAGTTAATATCTATATAATAATATGCTTTATATAATAAAATACATATTGATTTAATTATTCATTAATAAGAACTACTATCATTTAAATAAATTATATTCGAATAAACCTCAGTTATTTTATTCAATACTGTCATATTAAGATGACTCCAACAGTATTATTCACTTTCTTGTCTAAATCCCTTTACTCGTTCTTGATATATCATTACAGATACCCATACTATTTATGTAACTTACTGAGCTATCTGATATTAGTCATCGAATTGTGAGCCAATTTAATCGAAATAAAACAATCTTATAGTGCATGGCTAAAAAGTATTATTTATCTCCATTGTTCATAATAAAAACCCTAAAAATATAATCAGGGAGCACAACATGTCGGGACATATTTCTAGACGCAATTTTATCAAATTAGGCACTATTGCGGGCATTGCAGTGATGGTCGGCAAACTCCCTTTTGCGATAGCAATGGAGCTCGATTCTGACTCTCCATCAACTGATTGGATTGGTCAAAATGGTAAAGCACGTTTTCGCTGGGATGGCGTTGAAAAGGTCACTGGCCGTAAAAATTTTGCTCGTGATTACCGCGCTAAAGACATCCCTGGCTGGCCTAAAAAACAAAGCTATGCCTTTATGTTAAAAGCAACAGAGGCAGATAAAACCTTTGAAGGCATTGATATTTCAATGTTAGGTCCAAATTTACAGCCTGATAAAGTTGTTTTACAAGAAGACCTTATCCGTGATGGCTTGAATATTCCTCAAGACACCAGCATGGGGAAAGGTTTCTATGGCACCAATATTTTAGTGCCTCTAGGGGATACCCCGCCGATTATTGGCCACCCGGTTGCTATCTTGATTTATCATGATTTCGATAAATACAGTGCGGCGCAGCGGATGTTACGCTTTGCGACAAATACCGTAAAATACGGAACGGTGACAGGGCCAAAACCGCCCGCTAACTACGGTGCCGCGCGATATGTGCGTATTGGTGGCGACACCCCGCTTTCGCCTTCTATATTTTCCCCTTATCAAGATTCAGGTATTAAAGGCGGGTTCGATGGCAATACGCCTATTTGGCCACCTTATGACCCCAAACACGCCATTTCTATTCCACCAGTGATCCGTAAAGATCGTGGTGGTGGTTTTATTCAAGCCCTTCATCAGGCAGAAAAAAGCCCTGATAAACAAGAAAAAGCGATGAATTACGCACGGCAAATTGAGCAAGAAATCGCAGCTGCTCGCCAGAATCCCGATAAGTTTGTGATTGAGCGCCATGGTTTTTCACAATCCATTGACCCTTGTGCGATGGAGCCAGATAACTGTAATACTTGGTATGACGCACAAACCAAAACGCTGCATATCTTAACAGCAACGCAATCTCCTGCTGGTGTGGTCAATGCCGCTGCTGAGTTATCGAAGCACAACAAACATTTTTCCGTCGAGAACATTGTGCTATTAACTGGTTCGACCGTCGGTTATGGCTCAAAAGACTATTCGGTTTTTCCTTTCTATTCCATGGTCGCCAGTTTCTATGCTGATGGCTTGCCTGTTCGCATGGCAAATGACCGCTATGAACAATTCCAAATGGGGATGAAACGTCACTCCATTGAGATGGATGTCACCATTATTGGTGATAAAAAAACGGGTAAATTTGATGTATTAAAAGGCACTTATAACTGTAATGGTGGAGGTCGTGAGAACCTCTCCGTGGCCGTATCGCACGTTGCGGTACGTGGTGCCCAATCTATTTATTATTTCCCTAAATCTGACCTTACCGCTCTTGCCATGGCCACTCCGGCTGTCGAAGCGGGCTCAATGCGTGGCTTTGGTTCCTTGCAATCAATGGCAGTCACTGAATTGATGGTCGATGAAATCGCTCACAACCTCAATATAGACCCGATTGAACTGCGCCGCCGTAATGCCATTTTAGAAGGCTACCCAAATACACAAGGTGGTGTAATAGCCGGTGACCCACGCAATGTCGAAATGCTAAATCTTGCGGAAAAACACCCGATTTGGGTCGATCGTGAGAAAAACAAAGTCGATTATGAAGCGAAAAACCCCGGTAAGCTATATGGTGTTGGCTTTGCGCAAGTACAGCAAGTTTATGGGTCTAGTGGTGTCCCAACGATTCTTTCTCTTGAGTTTGATATCAATGGTAAGCTAACCATGCGCCATTGTATGCAAGAAATTGGTACTGGTGGTACAACCGCACAGCAAGTGATGGTGTGGCAAGCACTCAGCAAAGCCCCTGATGTGGTTGAGTTTGGGGTAACTGAATTTGCAGAACTGCCACTCAAAACCAGTTGGGCAGATCAGAAAAAACAAGACGAGCTGTCCAAAACTGATCCCTATTGGACACCTGCGCTGATCCCTGACATGAGTTCATCGAGTGGTGTTTATTATATTGGGTTTGGTACACGCCAAGCTGGCCATTTCTTATTGGAAAATACCCTATGGCCTGCGGCCAAAAGCATTTGGAGCGAAGGCCCAGGTGGCGGTGCTTTCAACGGCTTAAATGTTGAATTCGCAGACATTCGTGTCGGGCCAGATGGTATTGGTGGCGGCGGAATGAAGCCCATTCCTTTTGACATTTTAGCCAAAAGAGCCCATGAGATGGGGCTCATCACCGGGGTTGCTGTTCACGGCTATTCAAGCTGGCAGTGGGCTCGCGCAGAGTTCGATATCCCGACGGTGGGTTTGAAAAATCTCCCTCTCGATGCAATATCCGTTCGTTATGGCGACGGTGCGCCACAAGAACTGAAAAAACAGATGACCACTGGTGGTTACCATTTTATTAAACGTAAAATTGCCTATTACCCACCAACACAACGCGCAAAAGCAGATCCAACTACGGTCACACCGGCTTCTTGCCTCGTTGAACTCAACGTCAATACCATGACGGGTGAGGTCGATGTCATGCGCCATCATATGATTATGGACCCCGGTACGATGATTGTCCCTGAATTGGTTTCAGGCCAAATTCAAGGGGGTACCGCCATGGGTATTGGCCACGCATTGATGGAAGAATTGCCACTGTATGAAGATGGGCCAGGTAACGGAACATGGAACTTTAATCGCTATGTTCTGCCACGTGCAAAAGATGTTGCGGTTTGGCAGCAAACCATTGATTACTTACCTCCGCTATCAGAAACTTCACCACCAAAAGGCATGGCTGAACTGGGGATGATCCCAATCTTACCTGCGACGAGTAACGCATTAACCCATGCGACAGGCAAGCGTTTCTATGAATTCCCTATCACGGTAGATAAAATTAAAAAGGCACTCTCATGAAAATCAACAATGCCGTTCCGATTATTGAGCGCAAGCCACTAACACTGACTATTAACGGCCAAAAAATTGGTCCTATTGATGTCCCTGTTGGGATGCCAATGATTGAGTTTCTACATGAATACCTTGACCTCACCGGTACTCACTTTGGTTGCGGCCAAGGCATTTGTCATGCTTGCACCATTATGGAAATTCAGCCCGATGGCACAACGGTTGAAAGCCGTACCTGTATCTTTGGCGCCCATTATTTCAACAATAAAAATATTGTTACCATCGAAGGGCAAGCCAAACTGGATGAACAAGGCAAAGTCGTTGAATTAACGCCAATTCAACAAGCTTTTATCGAAAATTTTTCATTCCAGTGCGGCTATTGTGCCCCCGGTTTCGTTACAGGTGCGACAGTATTTCTTGATAAACTGAAGAAAAACCCAGTGAAGCGAGACCAACTCGAACATGCGATTGAAGAAGCCCTCAATGAGCATATTTGCCGTTGTACAGGTTATGTACGCTATTATGAAGCTGTGAGGAAAGTCGCTCTCGACACTCCCGGCTGCGTGATCGACTAGGGAGAAATATCATGGCTAAATCCAGCTCTCTACGTAAAAGCATTTATATTATTATCTTATTATTCATCGTATTAATGCTTGCGATCCTATTTGGTGCTTTTCGTACTTCCAGTATCGGCCCTAATTTAGATAAACCGCTGACTTCAGAAGAAGTCGCCAAATTACTGCCAAGAGGGCAAGAACTAGCAACCGCTGGAGATTGCTTTGGTTGCCACTCATTACCTGAAGGGCCATTGGCCGCGGGCGGGCGTGCTATCGGAACCCCTTTCGGCACCATTTACTCCACAAATATAACGCCTGATAAGCAATTTGGTATCGGTAACTATACCCGTGCTGATTTCCATCGTGCTTTGAAAGACGGTATTGGCAAAGAAAGAGGTAATCTCTACCCTGCCATGCCGTTTGTATTTACCCATATGACGACATCGGATGATATTGATGCCCTGTATGCTTATGTGATGTCACTTCCGCCAATTAATGTGCCAAACAAAGAAAATACTGGCGTATTTGTCCTACCCGTTCGCCCATTTATGAACTTCTGGACTTTGCTCAATTTCCCTAAACAAAATGCGCCCCATGACCCACAGCGTTCTGCTGAGTGGAACCGAGGTGCTTATATTGTTGAAGGTCTAGCGCACTGCGGCGCTTGTCACTCACCACGTAACTTAATGATGGGCGTCGAGTTTTCACGGTCACTTCAAGGGGGTGAAGAAGCCGGTTTAGCGATCCCTGATATCACGGCCGAAGCGCTTTCCAAACATGGGTACGATACCGCCTCTTTGAGCCAGTTTTTACTTACAGGTAATGCCCCGCAAGGCTCTGCATTTGCAGATATGAGCACAGTAACTCATTTTTCGACTAGTCAGATGAAAAAAAGCGATGTTGATGACATGGCGATTTATTTAATGACGGATAAACAAGGAAAAATACTTGGTGCCAAAGCTTCGCCTGCACCATTGCCAGAAGCAAACTCACCAGAAGTAGGTAATGTCAGTCAAATCATGGAAACTGGCCGCTTAATGTATATGTCTACCTGCGCAGGCTGCCACGGGATCACCGGAGAAGGCGTGCCAAATGGCATTCCAGCATTAAAGGGTAACGCCATCTTAGCGATGGACAGCCCCGAAACCTTTATCAGTGTAGTATTAACGGGTATTCCAACCACCACTTTCCCAAATGGGCAACGTATGTATGCGATGCCAAGTTTTGCTGATGATTTAACGCCACAAGAAATGGCAGATTTAATATCATGGGCGCGCGCCGAATGGGGGGGACAAGGTAAACCCGTCACCGCCGAACAAGTTGAGAAACTGAAAAAAGCGGCGCAGTAATCATTCGTCGCTTCTCTTCAAATAACTTATTTATTGAAGGGAAGCGACATAATTATTTTCATTGATACATTCAAGTGAAATATATCAACGTACCTCACATTAAATAAAAATTTTAAATTCAAAATATCCGCTTATTCTTTATTAAAAGAAAACCAATATATAAACCAGATTTCCTCTCACATCACCTGACTCAAACACTCACGCAAATCATGAGTATTTTCCAATGTTATCCCTCATTAACAATCACTTACTAAATGCCTAACAAAAATTTCCTCCAGCACATACAGTCACAACTCAAATTAATAACCTATGTTATAGTTAATATACAAATAATAACATTAAATTATCATTTATTGTGATTAGCAATGTGAAAGGAAAATATATGCAACTAAATATCAATGGAAGATGGATTGAATTAAGCAATATTTCTCCATCAACACCACTTCTTTACGTATTACGTAATGATTTAAAGCTCAATGGCCCCAAATATGGCTGCGGTTTAGGCGAGTGTGGCGCTTGTAGTGTACTTATTGATGGTAAAGTCATTCGCTCGTGCTCAACACCGGTATCAACAGTAGAAAATAGAAAAATTACCACGCTAGAAGGCATTAGTGATACCGAGACACTCCATCCCGTGCAACAAGGATTTATTGATGAGCAAGCAGCACAATGTGGTTATTGTACGAATGGCATGATAATGACATTGGTTGCTCTGTTTAAACGTAACCCTAATGCAAGTGAAGAAGAGATAAAAAAAGAACTCGCTTTTAATTTATGCCGTTGTGGAACCCATGTAGAAATATTAAAAGCCGCTAAAAAAGCTAAAATGATCATCGCACAAGGTGGTAAAGCATGAGTATTTTAGATATCACTCGACGCCGTCTGCTGCAAGCTGGTGGGCTCATCGTTGTCAGTAACATGTTGCCTTCTATTTCATTTGCAGCAGAAAAAATACCAAACAAAAATGCAGCTATTCCTCTGAATTATGTCGATAGTTTTATTGCTCTTGCCGCTGATGGTTCGGTGACTGCATTTAATGGTCACGTGGATTTAGGGACAGGAATTCGTACCTCACTTGCACAAATTGTCGCTGATGAAATTGGTGTCTCTTTTGAATCAGTGACGATGATACTCGGAGACCCGCAAAGCACACCAGATCAAGGGCCGACTATCGCCAGTGCGACCATTCAGGTCACGTCTATCCCCTTACGCCATGCTGCTGCTCAAGTTCGCATACAACTAACATCTCTTGCTGCAAAAGCGTTAAATGTACCAATAGAAGCTGTTCGAGCAGAGCATGGATATGTTTTTGTCACCACCCAACCTGAACGCCGTTTGAGTTATGCGCAATTGGCAAAAGGACAAGATCTCCATTTTGAATTAGATGAAAACGTAACCTTAAAACCTGTTTCTGAGGCTATTTATGTCGGAAAGCCGATTCAACGCGTAGATATTCGTGCAAAAGTAACAGGTGAGTTGACTTGGGTACATGATATGCGAGTACCTGATATGTTACATGGCAGAGTTATTCGCCCCCCTTATGCAGGTACAGACAGTAGCGCACCACTTGGAAATAGTTTGCTTTCGATTGATGAAAGTTCAATTGCTCACCTAAAAGGCATTGTAAAAATTGTACGCATCAATGACTTTGTTGGTGTCGTTGCAGAACGTGAAGAACAAGCGATAGACGCTATGCGTCAGTTAAAAATCCAATGGAAAGAATGGCAAGGATTACCCGATTTAACCCTCGATAAGCTTCATGACACTCTTGATGGATTACCCAGCCAAGATAGGATATTGCGAGATGATGACGGTGTTGACAGCGCCTTAGCCAATTTACATAAAACCGTAAATGCAGACTATGTTTGGCCATACCATTTACACGCATCAATTGGGCCATCTTGCGCTATCGCGGATGTCCGCGGCGATAAAGTCGATGTCTGGTCAGGCACACAAAACCCTCATGACCTGCGAAAAGATTTAGCACTACAACTCGATAGAGACCTATATCAAATACATATTCATCGCATGGAAGCATCAGGGTGCTATGGGCGTAACTGTGCTGATGATGTAGCTGCTGATGCCGTTTTACTGTCTCAAGCGACAGGACGCCCCGTGCGAGTGCAATTAATGCGAGAACAAGAAGCGGGCTGGGAGCCAAAAGGCACAGGACAATTGATTAAAATTCGAGGGGGAATTGATCAAAATAATAATGTCAGCGCTTACGAACTCAGCACGCGTTATCCATCAAATAATGCCGCTACTTTATCGTTGATTTTAACTGGGAAAAAAGAAAATAAACCGGATATTCAACAGATGGGAGACCGCACGGCTATCCCTCAATATCGATACCCACATATGCGTGTTATTGCTAAAGATACCGCGCCTGTTGTTAGGGCATCTTGGATGCGTGGAGTTTCAGCGCTCCCAAATGTATTTGCCCATGAATCTTGGATTGATGAAGTTGCTTATTTAGCACAGCAAGATCCTATAGCATACCGCTTGAAATATTTAGATGATCCTCGAGCTATCGCTTTAATTAGTGCCGTAAAAAAACAGGCGAATTGGGTTGATGGGCCGATGCATCAAAAATCATCACCTGTAACCGAAGAAGTCGTGAGTGGTCGAGGGTTTGCCTGGGCGCGTTATTTCCACAGTAAATTTCCGGGATTTGGTGCCGCATGGGCAGCTTGGGTCTGTGACTTAACCGTCAATCGTCGAACAGGGCAAGTGCTCATCAAAAAAGTCTATGTCGCCCATGACTGTGGCCAAATGGTTAACCCTGATGGCGTTAAACACCAAGTCCATGGAAACATTATTCAATCCTGTAGCCGAGTATTAAAAGAGTTTGCCACCTTTGATAAATCAGGCACAACCTCCCTTGAATGGGGCGGATACCCTATTCTACGTTTCGATGAGTTACCCGAAATTGACATTCAATTAATGGAATATCCCAATGAACCCCCTATGGGAGCGGGTGAATCTGCATCGGTGCCAAGCGCTGCCGCGGTAGCAAATGCGCTATTTGATACATTAGGTGTACGTATGCGGGAAGTTCCATTTACCCCTGAACGTATTCTGCGAGCATTAGATATAGCTGCAAAAAACCAAGGAGTGGCTCATGAGTAAGGCAAAAAAAATATTTGGCTACAGTGCGCTCGCTATCGTTATTGTTGCGGTGGGGGGGCTTGCACTGAGTTGGCAATCTGCCATTAAGCCATTACACACTAATTCGACACAAAGTTTTACTGACGCTCAAATTGCCCGTGGTGAAAAATTAGCGGCACTAGGTGATTGCGCCGTTTGCCATACACGGCCTGGCGGTGAGACAAATACCGGGGGTTTTGCGATGGAAATCCCCTTCGGCACGATTTACACCACAAATATAACACCTGATATAGAAACAGGGATTGGTAGCTGGTCATATGAGGCATTTGAACGGGCTATGCGTTATGGTGTTGATCGTGAAGGGAATTATTTATACCCTGCATTCCCTTACACCGCTTTTACTCATACTTCCAATGATGATTTATATGATCTCTATGCATGGTTAATGAGCCAAAAACCCGTTCGTTATCAACCACCAAAGACATCGTTAAACTTTCCCTTTAATATTCGCCAAGGAATTTGGGCATGGAATCAGCTGTATTTAACCGCCGGGCCAATCGAACCAGACAGTTCACAAACTGATGAATGGAACCGAGGTGCATACCTTACCGAAGGGCTCGGCCATTGCAGCGCTTGCCACTCCCCACGTGATATTTTATTTGGTGAAAAAGGCGGAGATAGCCACTTGATGGGTGGAGATGCTGAAGGATGGAGTGCACCAGCGCTGCGAGGTGACCAAGCCTCACCTGTTGCTTGGAGCCATCAGGATATGGCAGAGTTTTTGCGTACAGGATTCTCGGCTAACCATGGTGTCGCAGCAGGCCCGATGGCACCAGTTATCAGAGAAGGAACCTCTAAACTAACCGAAGAAGATAGACAAGCTATTGCAACCTATTTGACTTCTGACGTTGATCATCCGCAGGTCACATCGCAAGCCGTAACAATCGTACAGCAAACGGAAGATAAAATTGAACCACTCTCTTCTGAAGGGGCAAGGTTGTATTCAGGGGCTTGTATGGCATGCCACGCTCAAACGAAAGGTGCGCAAATGTCAGGTGTACGACCCGCTTTAGCCTTAAATACGAATCTTTATGCAGATACCCCAGATAATGCCATTCGCGTTGTATTAAATGGAATCGAGTATGAGGCAACAGAAGGGCTCGGTAGCATGCCTGCTTTTCGTCATAATTTAAGTGATCAGCAAATAGCAGTACTCTTAAATTACCTAAGAACAACGTTTACCGACAAGTCACCATGGCCTGATTTGGAACAACAAGTCAGCCAGCTACGTGCGGAAACAGCCGCTAAATAACCCATTCATCTTTAGCGCAAATAACGGTCATATCTACGCACCGTTATTTGCGTTACTTATTTCTACTCAAGAAAATGAGATATTCCGTCTCAAAAAAATAACTAAAAGCACGACTTATTATTTTCCGTAATGCCTAAATAACTCTCAAACTAAGCAGATATCTACCAATAATTATTTAGTGGTTATCGTGAACCTATTTTCTAGATGAAAAAAACATACACTCTACTTAACAATATTTCAGACTATTAATGACCAAACACGCATTGCCCCTGTGATAATCACGTCATACTATAGAGAATTGCATGGCTAACACGTTTGCCTACTCTCATTTGTTGCGATTTGTGGTATTTTAGTCTCTGAAAATAATCGTCAAATACACTCACAGAATTTAGTTAACTCAATACGTTAGAACAGACAACATTATGACTGATAAGCAAAGTTTCGAATCTCACACCCCTATGATGCAACAGTATCTAAAACTAAAAGCACAACATTCAGACATACTGCTATTTTATCGCATGGGTGACTTCTACGAACTGTTTTTTGATGACGCTAAAAAAGCATCTCAATTATTGGATATTTCCCTCACTAAGCGGGGGCAATCTGCAGGGCAACCGATCCCTATGGCCGGTGTTCCCCACCATGCTGCCGAGGGTTACTTAGCCAAATTAGTACAAATGGGGGAATCCGTCGCCATTTGTGAGCAGATTGGCGACCCAGCTACCAGCAAAGGGCCGGTTGAGCGCCAAGTCGTACGTATTGTCACCCCGGGGACTATCACCGATGAAGCGCTATTAAACGAAAGGCAAGACAACCTGTTAGCCGCAGTATGGCAAGACCAGCAAGGTTTTGGCTTCGCAACGTTAGATATTACCTCTGGCCGTTTTATTATTAGTGAAATCGCCGACGAAGAAGCCCTTCAAGCTGAACTGCAACGCACCCGCCCTGCTGAGCTTCTGTATCCAGAAGACTTCGCCAGTATGGCATTAATTGAACACAATAAAGGCTTGCGCCGCCGCCCATTGTGGGAATATGAACTTGATACGGCAAAACAACAGCTAGGTTTGCAGTTTGGTACGAAAGACTTAATCGGCTTTGGGGTTGAAGATGCCCATAAAGCGCTCAGAGCTGCGGGTTGCTTATTGCAATATGTGAAAGATACACAACGCACGTCACTGCCCCATATTCGCAGTATTGTGATGGAAAAACAAAATGATAATGTCATTTTGGATGCAGCAACTCGTCGCAATTTAGAGATCACCCAAAACCTTGCAGGGGGCACAGAAAACACACTTGCTGCCATTTTAGATAGGTGTGTGACTCCGATGGGTAGCCGTATGCTAAAACGTTGGTTGCATACCCCATTACGTAACATTCAAGTATTAAATAACCGCCAACAAGCTATCAGTGCACTGCAAGAATGCGGCTTTGAATTACAACCATTTTTACGTCAAATCGGCGATTTAGAACGGGTATTAGCGCGCTTAGCGCTGCGCTCCGCTCGCCCACGTGACTTAACCCGTATGCGTTACGCATTCCAGCAATACCACGATATTCATCAAATACTGAGCCAATCGAGTAGTTCATATTTACAAGCCCTTCAAAATCGTATTGGCCAGTTTGACGAGCTACAAGACTTACTTGAAAAAGCCATTATTGATGCACCACCTGTGTTGGTACGTGATGGCGGTGTTATCGCCCCAGGTTATAATAGTGAGCTTGATGAATGGCGCGCCCTTGCTGATGGGGCAACCGACTACCTCGATAGACTCGAAATACGCGAAAGAGAAAAACTGGGGATCGATACCCTAAAAGTGGGTTATAACGCTGTTCATGGCTACTATATTCAAGTTAGCCGTGGCCAAAGCCATTTAACGCCTATCCATTACGTCCGTCGCCAAACGTTAAAAAATGCGGAACGCTATATCATTCCTGAACTCAAAGAGTATGAAGATAAAGTATTGACATCAAAAGGAAAAGCGTTAGCTATTGAAAAAGCACTGTATGATGAGTTATTTGATATGCTATTACCTCATCTTGCTGCGCTGCAAACCAGTGCCGAAGCTCTCGCTGAGTTAGATGTCCTAGCCAACCTAGCTGAAAGGGCACAGACTCTAGGTTATGCTTGTCCACAACTCACTGAAAAACCAGGTATTCAAATTACTGAAGGTCGCCACCCTGTGGTTGAACAAGTCCTTAGTGAGCCGTTTATTTCCAACCCGTTATCACTATCGCCACAACGTCGTTTATTGATCATCACAGGTCCAAATATGGGCGGTAAAAGTACCTATATGCGCCAAACAGCATTGATTACTCTGTTAGCGTATATCGGTAGTTTTGTCCCTGCAAGCAAAGCGGTGATAGGCCCAATCGACCGTATTTTTACCCGTGTTGGAGCCTCTGACGACCTTGCATCTGGCCGTTCAACCTTCATGGTCGAAATGACAGAAACCGCGAATATTCTGCATAATGCAACAGAACATAGCTTAGTACTAATGGATGAAATTGGTCGCGGAACGTCAACCTATGATGGCCTTTCCCTTGCTTGGGCTTGCGCCGAAAACTTAGTTAATAAAATCAAGGCAATGACGTTATTTGCAACGCATTATTTTGAACTAACAACACTACCTGAAAAACTTGAAGGCGCGGTCAATATTCACCTCGATGCTATTGAGCACGGTGATACCATTGCCTTTATGCATAATGTTCAAGATGGCGCCGCCAGCAAAAGCTATGGCCTTGCTGTCGCTTCTCTTGCGGGTGTACCAAAAGATGTGATTAAACGGGCAAAACAAAAGCTTAAAGAACTCGAAGTTATCTCAAACAATGCCAATGCGAGTCATGTAGATAGCGCCCAGCTTAGTTTTTTAACCACAGAAGATGCTGAACCCTCACCAGTACTCAGCGCATTGGAAGGGATTGACCCAGATAAACTCACACCCCGCCAAGCTCTAGATTGGATTTATCGGTTAAAGGATATGGATAAGTAGCATGGATGAATACGCACAGTTACTTGCGCCAATCCGCCAGTTTCTACAATGTGAAACGCCTGATTTATGGGTAGAAAAGGCCAGTTTGCCTGAGAACTTGCCCATTATTTTAAAAGATCATCTGTTATGTGAATTAAAAGCTGCGCAAAGTGCAATGTTTTTAATTCGCAAGTACGCTGTCGATAAAGAAAGTGCAGCAGTGCTACTTGAATGGTTTAAACCTTATGAATCATTTGCTTATGACAGGGTTGGTGACATCCATACATTAAGAAACAAAAATCAGGTTTCTAAACAAATATTGGCAAAAAAACAGTCACCTTATAGCCAAGATTTAATTGATAAGATGGTCTTGCTGATCAAAGAAGAGCTTCATCATTTTTACCAAGTTTTAGAGATTATGCATGAGCGTAATATTCCATACGATGGCATCACTGCGGGGCGTTACGCTAAAGGGTTGTTAAGTCATATCGACCCACACGATCCAAAAACCTTAGTTGATAAGCTAATTATTGGTGCTTATATCGAAGCACGTTCTTGTGAGCGCTTTGCTAAACTAGCCCCATTTCTTGATGAACCGCTGGCAAATTTTTATATTTCGTTATTACGCTCAGAAGCTCGCCACTATCAAGATTATTTGCACTTAGCACAATTAATTAGCAAACAAGATATTACTGAGCGAGTTAATTATTTTGGCACTATTGAAGCAGAATTAATTTCGACACCTGATGATGATTTTAAATTTCATAGCGGACTCCCCATTAACTAAGTTCATTCTTTATTACTCATAAATAAAAGGCCCCTATAAACCTTAGCTTATAGGGGCCTTTAGCTATCTAATTAACACCTTACATATTAAATAGCGACTCTAGGGTCAACTCTTCACCATGTAAAATATCCTTTAATCGCTTTAAACCTTCAACTTGGATCTGGCGAACACGTTCTCTTGTTAGCCCAATTTCACGACCAACTTCTTCCAGAGTCTCAGCTTCATAGCCTAAAAGCCCAAAACGTCGTGCCAAAACCTCCCTCTGTTTTGGGTTCAATTCATATAACCACTTAACAATATTATCTTTTAAGTCATTATCTTGAATTGTATTTTCTGGACCTGAATCATTATCATCAGACAATACCTCAAGCAAAGATTTCTCTGAGTCCCCTGCAATTGGTGTATCAACAGATGTGATACGTTCATTTAAACGTAACATCCTACTGACATCTTCAACAGGTTTATCTAGCTGCTCAGCGATCTCTTCGGGGCTTGGCTCATGGTCCAACTTTTGGGCTAATTCACGTGCAGTACGAAGGTAAATATTGAGTTCTTTAACGATATGAATAGGAAGGCGAATAGTTCGAGTTTGGTTCATGATAGCGCGTTCGATCGTTTGACGGATCCACCACGTTGCATACGTCGAGAAGCGAAACCCTTTTTCAGGATCAAACTTTTCAACTGCGCGAATCAACCCAAGGTTCCCTTCTTCAATCAAATCGAGTAATGCAAGGCCTCGATTATTATAACGACGTGATATTTTTACAACGAGACGAAGGTTGCTTTCTATCATACGCTGTCGTGATGCAATATCACCACGCAATGCACGTCTTGCATAGAAAACTTCTTCTTCTGCTGTAAGGAGTGGTGAGAACCCAATTTCACTAAGATAAATTTGAGTGGCATCCAGAACACGCTGATTTGTGTTCTGGAGTAAATCCATTTCGTCATCTAGCTCAGTAACCAGATCCTCTTCTTTAAACTGACTCTCGTCAAAAGTGTCATTTAAATTACTTTCATCGAGGTCATTATATAACTCGTTAACTTTCAGCGAACTTTGGCTCATCAGTGACTCCTACCCTAGATAATGCGGACAGAATGTCAAAGCACTCTGCCCAGTTTATCGTTGCGGCAAATAGCGCAACGGGTTTACTGATTTTCCCTTGTAACGAATTTCAAAGTGTAATCTAACTGAACTGGTTCCAGTACTACCCATAGTCGCTATTTTTTGACCTGCAGTGACGTCCTGCTGATCACGCACAAGCAATGTGTCATTGTGAGCATAAGCACTTAGGTAGTCATCGTTATGTTTTATAATTATTAGATTTCCGTATCCACGCAAAGCATTACCTGCGTAAACGACTTTTCCTGGCGCAGCAGCGAGCACAGCTTGACCACGAGAACCGGCTATGTCTACCCCTTTGTTCCCGCCTTGAGCGTCAGAGAAACCTTCAATCATTTTCCCATCAGCTGGCCAACGCCATTTTATTGACGAATTATTTGTGCTACTAACTGCGGTAGAAGCGGTTGTTGTCGAGGTTGTTGTTGTCGTTGAAACTTGCGTTGCAGGTTTCTTATTATTAGGCAACATCTTACCTGAAGTTTGACCACCACTATTTGCAGGATACTCATTAGTTGTTCGAAGATCAACCGCTTGCTGATGACTATTTGATGAATTTGCGGCTAATTGAGTGCTCGAGTTCACATTTGTGTTACCAATATTAATAACCTGTCCTACATTGAGGCTGTATGGTTCTGGAATATTGTTTCGCGATGCTAACTCACGGAAATCATTACCTGTTAAGTATGCAATATAGAATAACGTGTCACCACGCTGAACCGTATAACTATTGCCACTATAGCTACCTTTTGGAATACTGCCATAGTCGCGGTTATAGACAATCCGCCCTTCACCATTGGTTGTTACCGGTGCTGAGCTACGACTTACAGGTTGTGTATTTGAATTATTCGATATATTAGGACGAGACGACGGCATTGCCGTGCTCATACCCGTATTTGGTGACGAGGCCGGTGTCGTCCTTTGCACCGTTTGCTGGCGAGACTGACTATCATTCACACTCGAAATAGGTGCTGCTGTATGATACGGTGTAGAACAACCAGCCAATAGCGCTCCGCTAAATGAAAAGATGACGGCCCATCGAATTCTGCTTATAGGGCTAACAATTTTCATGCTTCTTCTCCCGTGAAGAAAAATCTGACGTGACAATTCAAAACAATGTCAGCAATAGAGTTATCATAAAATATTTCACTTATTAAAGCAGAAATACAAAATAGTGAACAAGTTAAATATATTAAAAATATAATAAATTGAGAGTATGACCTAACGGTTTAAGCTATTCTCTCAAATTCAGTTGGGTAAAGTATCATATTTAGAATGGTTTTACTGCTATTTGAGTTAATGAAACCTTTGCAATGATATTTTATTTAAACCCATTATAAAAATAGTCAGGCTTTTATTAAATACCATTGCAAGTAGATTAAAGAAGATCGCCAGCGATCAATGGGACAAAACGAACTTTTTCGATAACATTTGTATGGTAATCATTACCTCGTCGGGTAATTAGCTTTAGTGCTTGTTCTTTATCACCGACAGGTAGAACCATTCGCCCACCGTCTTTTAATTGCCCTAATAGCAGAGTCGGTATTTCTGTTGGTGCTGCGGTAACAATGATGGCATCAAAGGGCCCTTTTGATTGCCAACCTTCCCAACCATCACCATGACGAGTTGAAACATTGTGTAAATCAAGTTGCTTCAAGCGCCGTTTGGCTGCCCATTGCAAGCTCTTCACCCGCTCAACAGAAAAAACATGCTTAACCAAGTGGGCCAATACTGCGGTTTGATACCCTGAACCTGTCCCTATCTCAAGAACGTGATCATCCGGTGCTAAAGCCAATAGCGCTGTCATTTTAGCAACAATATACGGCTGTGAAATAGTTTGCCCATGACCAATAGGTAATGGGATATTGTCATAGGCTTTATGGGAGAGCGCTTCATCCACAAACCGTTCCCGAGGAACAAGTGAAATGGCATCTAATAGGCGCTCATCGTGAATTCCCTGTTGGCGTAATTGAGCCAAAAGTTCTTTCATGAGCCCTGTTTTCATTTTACTGACACTCCTGATTTTTCGAGCCACTCTTCCACTAATGAGTGTGCTTTATAAGCGGTTAGGTCAACTTGTAATGGCGTAATTGAAACATACCCATTTTGCACAGCCTCAAAATCCGTTCCAGGACTGGCATCACGGATCTCCCCAACTGGCCCTAACCAATACAATGTATTCCCTTTTGGGTCCTCTAGGCTATACACCTCAGAGGCAGCATGACGGCTGCCACAGCGAGTGACTTTGATACCTTTAATTTCTTCGTACGGGATATCTGGTACATTTATATTTAAGATATTCCCTGCACGCAATGGGTTCTTCTGTAAGAGCGCAAGAATATCGCATGTCACTTTAGCCGCACTTTCATAATGCGTTTCCCCATCTAACGATACCGCAATTGAAGGTAAACCTAAGTGACGGCCTTCAGTTGCCGCTGCAACAGTACCTGAATAAATAACATCATCCCCTAAATTAGGGCCGCAGTTGATACCAGATACAACAATATCAGGGCGTGGACGTACCACTTTATTAACCCCAATATAGACGCAATCCGTTGGCGTTCCCTCTTGTACAGCAAGGTCACCATTACTTAGCGTTTGAATTTTAAGTGGTTTATCTAATGTTAATGCATTCGAAGCCCCACTACGATTGCGATCAGGCGCAATCACCTGAACATGATAATATTGGCGTAGCGCTGCCGCAAGAGTTTGAATTCCCGGCGCATTTACCCCATCGTCATTACTCAATAAAATCTTTAGCATCGACATTATCCTGCCCATTTTGATTAATAATTTCTCTCACAACACTGGTCGCAAAACAACCCGAGTTTAAGAAAAAATTCAGTTTTACCGTCGAGTCGTCCAACCATTCCCATTGTAAGTTTTGGGGTTTAGTTATCACCGCTCGTCTAGCTGGAGAAACTCGTTCACGCTGCATTAAAGAGATAAAAGGTTGATAATCAACTAAACACTGAGTTTCAAATGCCAGTGCTTCATCCTGAGTACCCAACTCCCCATCACCCGGTAATGGCGCGGTAATGCTTAATTCGTTGGACTCCAGGCGAGGTTGCAATGTAGCAAACTCATCTTGTGTCGCGACAAACCAACTTCCCCTGCCAGTTAATTGCAATGCGTCTCCCAACATCACGTGTTGAGCGGTATTATTTGCAATACGTTCGCTTGCCACATAGTTAAACATTGCACTACGAGCAGCTGAAAGATAGAAGCTACGCTTGTTGCGTTCACGCACGTTGATTTCTTGGTTTGCCCAACGTAACGCTTGCGTTAAATTTTGTCCATCACGCCCAAAGCGTTGTTCACCAAAGTAATTAGGCACCCCTGTTAATGCAACTTTCTGTAAACGCTGTTCAACATCTTTTGCATCCGAAATATCACGCAACGTTATTTCAAACTGGTTTCCTTTCAAGGAACCAATACGTAATTTGCGTTTTTGCCGAGTGACAGCCAGTATTCGGCAGCCTTCAAGTTGCCAAGTCGAAAAAACAGGCGTTTCTTTACCTGGCATTTGCAGGCAAAACCACTGCTCCGTTACTGCATGCCTATCTTTTAAACCTGCGTAACTGACAGCTCTCGCTGAAATTTTAGCAAATTTTGCTAGTTGTTCAGCAACAAACACTGTATTACAGCCTGTTTTTTCCACACGAACCATAACGTGTTCGCCTTCGCCATCTAGCTCAAAGCCTAAATCTTCTTTGACGATAAAATCTTCAGGGACACTTTTTAACGTGCCAGAAGATAATGGCTTACCATGCAGGTACTGAACATTCATTACTTTCATTACTATTATCTTTTATTAAAAGAACAACCGCAGCACAGGCAATGCCTTCTTTACGCCCCACAAAACCGAGTTGCTCTGTTGTGGTCGCTTTTGCATTAACATCATCCATGTGGCACTCAAGATCTTCGGCAATATTCACACGCATCTGAGCGATATGTGGCAACATTTTTGGCGCCTGAGCCATGATAGTAATATCAATGTTACCAATGCGATACCCTTTGGCACGCACATGGCAAAATGCGTCTCTCAATAAAACTCGGCTATCGGCTCCTTTATATGCAGGGTCAGTATCAGGGAATAATTTACCAATATCCCCCAGTGCAGCAGCGCCGAGAATTGCATCGGTTAACGCGTGTAAGACCACATCACCGTCAGAATGCGCGAGCAAACCTTGTTCATAAGGGATACGCACGCCACCAATGATGATAGGGCCTTCGCCACCAAATTTGTGTACGTCAAAACCGTGTCCGATTCTCATTTTTTTTCCTTAGTTGTTCATTCTTGAAAGATAAAATTCCGCTAAAGTGAGGTCTTCTGGGCGTGTCACTTTTAAATTATCAGCGCGGCCAGCAACTAACACCGGTTGGTGGCCGCAATATTCTAGCGCAGAAGCTTCATCGGTGATCACTGCGTTTTCTTTCAAGGCTTTACTTAGACAGTCCCGTAATAATATTAACGGAAAAAATTGTGGCGTAAGGGCATGCCATAACGCTTCACGTTCAACTGTGTGGTCAATTAATTGGCCAGCTGTTGAACTACGTTTCATGGTATCGCGCACTGGGGCAGCGAGGATCCCACCACAACAATTTTGTTCCGCTGCTAATTGAATAATTTCATTTAAATCTGATTGATGAAGGCAGGGACGCGCGGCATCATGCACTAATACCCAGCAATTTGAAAATTGGGGGTTAGCAATTAAAAAATCCAGCCCCGCTAATACTGAATCAGCACGTTCTTTGCCACCAACAACCGTCGCCACCCGAGGGTGATTAGAAATTTCAAGCTGTTGAAAATAATCATCTTCTGCACTCAACGCAACCACAATTTCTTGCACTTTATCATTTTCTAGTAATGCGCTTATGGTGTGCTCAATGATTGTTTTACCTGCAACCTGCAAGTATTGTTTTGGGCACTCTGCATTCATACGGCTACCTACCCCAGCAGCAGGAATCAGTGCAACAATTTGCGGGAGATTATTTTGTGGGGCATGGTTTGGATTTGTCATTGTTGAATTCTTACATCAGAAATTATCAGGCTAATGGGTATACTATTTTGACATCATATTACTGTGTCTATTTCTGGTTATTACTTTCTTTAACCATTCGATAAAATGACTCTCCAGGTTTGATCATCCCAAGCTCTGTTCGGGCTCGTTCTTCAATCGCATCTTGGCCATCATTTAAGTCGTTGATTTCAGCGAATAGCTGTTCATTACGCATTTTTAAACGCGAATTTACAATTTCCTGAGCGGCGACATCATCTTTGACTTGTACGTAGTCATGTATGCCATTTTTGCCTAACCATAAGGAATACTGTAACCAAGCTAATATCGCAATTAATAGTAGCGTTAATTTACCCATCTTGCCCCCTGAAATGATTTGCTAATCATCCCATAACTCAACGATTGACGCTACTGTGATACTAAAATTGTGATAAAAAGTCAGATTAAGTCGGGTTTGAATACGCAAAATACCGCCTTATTTTACCATCGGATAAAATAAAGGAGGTATTTAAGCTGTATTAATAATCTAGCTGAATGACATGATTGCGCAATAAAAGCGCAATAATTTGGGAAAGAGAATCCGAAATGGGTTGTTGTCCATCCAGATGCAACTCAGGCTGTTGAGGTATTTCATAAGGGGAATCAATCCCCGTGAATTGTTTTATTTTTCCTTCCCGCGCTTGTTGATATAACCCCTTGGGGTCTCGTTGTTCACAGATACTTACGGGTGTATCCACGTACAACTCAAAAAATTGCTCGGGTTCAAACAAGTCACGAACTTTCTGTCTATCCGCTTGGAAAGGCGAAATAAATGCTGTCGCAACAATTAACCCTGCATCGACCATTAACTTCGCCACCTCCCCCACTCGACGAATATTTTCTTGCCTATCGGCCTCATTAAACCCTAAATCACGGCATAAACCATGGCGAATATTATCGCCATCCAATAAATAGGTTTTCATTCCCATGGACGTCAATTGGTGCTCTATTGCCCCTGCTAATGTCGATTTCCCAGAACCGGATAACCCGGTGAACCACAACACAGCACCTTTATGGCCATTATTACTTTCACGTAATTGGCGAGTTACTTGGTGTTGGTGCCAAACAATATGGTTGTCTTTTGTCATCCGTATTATTTCCCACCCAATACATCACGCGCACCCCAATGTGGGAAATGGCGGCGTACTAATTTGTTTAGCTCAATTTCAAACTCACTAAAATCACTGGATTGTTCAAAAACAGGGGCTTGTGTTTCGCGAACTAAACCCGCGCCAACCGTCACATTTGTGAGCCTATCAATAAAAATCATTCCGCCAGTGTCTGCATTGCGTTGGTAGTTTTCCAGTAACAATGGCTCATCAAAGGAAAACTCGACTAAACCAATTCCATTCAACGGCAGCTCTGTCGCTACTTTCTGGGTTAAATTATTGATATCAACTTGGTATTGAATATTTTCCACTTTTGCCCGACTGCGTTTTCCCGCAATTTTAATATCAAGTTGTTGGCCTTGAACTAACGGCTGTTCAGACATCCACACGACATCGACAGAGGCATGCTGCGTCGTTTGTAAGGTTTCATTTTGTGCAACAATTAAGTCGCCACGACTAATATCAATTTCATCCTCAAGCACTAATGTAATCGCTTCCCCCGGTACAGCAAAATCTTGTCCCCCTGAAAAAGTCACAATTTCTTTAATTGCTGAAGTGGCGCCTGATGGCAACACTTTGACCTTTTGACCCACTTCCACGATCCCTGCTGATAATGTCCCGCTGTATCCGCGAAAGTCTAAATTTGGGCGGTTCACATATTGCACAGGGAAACGCAAAGCTTGCTCCGAAGCTTTTTGTTCCACTTGAACATTTTCCAATATCGACAATAGCGTATCACCTTGATACCACTTAAAATTATCGCTAGCATTTACAATATTATCGCCATCTAGGGCTGAGATAGGTACAAACCATACCTTTAAATCCACAGGCAATTCCATTGCAAACTTTTGGTAATCCTGCTTTATTTTTTCAAAAATGGCTTCACTGTAATCCACCAGATCCATTTTATTGACGGCAACAATAAGATGGCGGATCCCAAGCAATGTACTAATAAAACTATGGCGACGCGTTTGTTCCTGTACCCCTTTTCGAGCATCGATCAACAAAATAGAAAGTGAGCAAGTGGATGCTCCTGTCGCCATATTGCGCGTATATTGCTCATGGCCGGGGGTGTCCGCAATAATAAATTTGCGTTTTTCTGTTGAAAAATAACGATAAGCCACATCGATGGTGATCCCCTGCTCGCGTTCAGCGGCAAGGCCATCCACCAGCAAAGCAAGGTCAAGTTTTTCCCCTTGAGTCCCTATCCGCTTACTATCACTTTGCAAAGTTGACAGCTGGTCTTGGTAAATTTGGCGAGTATCATGCAGTAAACGGCCGATTAAAGTACTTTTACCATCATCCACATTACCGCAGGTTAAAAAGCGTAATAATCCTTTATGTTGCTGCGCCAATAAATAAGGTTCTACACCACCTTGCTGTTCGATTTGATGAGCGATTGATTCATTATAAACGGCTTGTGCCATGATTTTTCTCCTGACTTTGCGTATTAACCTTGCCCACTAAAAATAACCTTGGCGCTTTTTCAACTCCATCGAAGCGGATTGGTCGCTATCAATCAGCCGGCCCTGTCGCTCACTCGTCGTAGAAATCAACATTTCTTCTATAATCTCAGGCAGCGTTTGTGCTTCTGATGGCACAGCTCCCGTCAGTGGCCAACAACCTAATGTTCTAAAACGCACTTTTTGCTGACTAATGACTTCACCTGCTTGTAGGTCAATACGGTTATCATCCACCATTAACAAAGTGCCGTCCCGCTGAATAACTGGCCGTTCTTTTGCAAAATACAGGGGAACAATATCGATGTTTTCCAAATAGATATATTGCCAAATATCGAGTTCTGTCCAATTTGATAGCGGGAAAACACGAATACTTTCCCCTTTATTGACCTGCCCATTATAGTTATGCCACAGCTCAGGCCGCTGGTTTTTAGGGTCCCAACGATGAGATCGATCACGAAAAGAGTAGATCCGCTCTTTTGCGCGTGATTTCTCTTCATCACGACGAGCACCGCCAAATGCAGCATCAAAACCATATTTATCCAAAGCCTGCTTTAAGCCTTCGGTTTTCATAATATCGGTGTGCTTAGCACTGCCATGTACAAACGGGTTGATCCCTAGCTTTTCCCCTTCAGGGTTACGATGAACAAGTAGCTCAAAACCATATTTTTCTGCTGTTGCATCACGAAACTCGTACATTTCACGAAATTTCCATCCCGTATCAACATGTAAAAGAGGAAATGGCAGTTTTCCCGGATAAAATGCCTTGCGTGCTAAATGCAGCATCACAGAGGAGTCTTTACCAATAGAGTACAGCATGACTGGGTTAGCAAATTCGGCGGCAACTTCACGAATGATATGAATACTTTCTGCCTCTAACTGCTGTAAATGAGTCAATTTTTTGTCGTTCACGATAGCCCCTTACTTAAGCCAGTTCCAATACGGCACTGCGCCATCTGATGTCTTCGGTTTGAGAACCAAACCACGCGAGTTGTTGGTGTAATGCAGCCACTTCACCAACCACTATCAAAGCAGGAGCGGGTGCCTGCTGTGCTAATACTTCAAGCTCGTTTAATTTGCCAGTCACTACTTTTTGTTCACGCCTAGTGCCACAGCCGATAACAGCAACAGGGGTATTTTCAGCACGGCCGAATTGAATCAACTGTTCGCTGATTTTCGCAGCCTTTACGGTGCCCATATAGATAGCTAACGTTTGGTTCCCTCGAGCAAGCGCTTGCCAATCAAGTTCCATTCCATTCTCACGGCAATGACCCGTAATAAACGTAATGCTCTGTGAATGCTCACGGTGAGTCAGCGGTACCCCCGCGTAAGCGGCTGCACCAATCGCCGCGGTCACACCTGGAACCACTTGAAATGGGATCCCCGCTTGTACCGCTACTTGTAGCTCTTCTCCCCCTCGTCCAAACACAAATGGATCGCCACCTTTAAGGCGCACCACTTTTTTACCTTGTTGAGCAAATTTCACGATCAAAGCATTGGTTTCTTCTTGGGAAACACTGTGATTTCCTGCGCGTTTCCCAACACAAATTTTGTCAGCATCGCGACGAACCAGTTCGAGTATTTCTTCACTCACCAGATGGTCATACAAAACCACCTCTGCACTTTGTAAAACTCGCAACCCTTTTAACGTGAGTAGCCCCGCATCCCCCGGACCGGCACCGACTAAGATTAATTCGCCATGGTTATCCGGCTCATACAATTGACGTTCCAATTGTTGTTCCGCTTCACTGAATTGCCCTTTTTCGACTAGCGAAGCAAAACGTCCACTGAAGCTTTTTTCCCAGAAGCGCTTTCTTTCACGCATACTCGTTAGTGTTTCTTTGACTTTATGACGCCAGCGGCCGGCTATTTCCGCCATTTTTCCCAAGGAGGTTGGTAGCATCGTTTCCAATTTTTCTCTAAGTAAACGAGCCAAAACAGGTGCTGTTCCTCCCGAAGAGATCGCCACTATCACCGGAGAACGATCAATAATAGAAGGTACAATAAATGAACATAACGGTTGGTCATCAACCACGTTAACGAATATTTTCCGTTCATTAGCGTCATAGAAAACGGTTTCATTCAGTAATGCATCATCTGTTGCTGCGATAACTAAAAAAGCATCATCTAAATGAATAGATCGGTAATCTTCAGCTAACCAAACAAATTTATTTTGTTGGTGCTCCGCTTGTAACTGTGTACATAACGTCGGTGAGATGATCACTAAGTCAGCTTGTGCTTTTATTAGCAATTCTGCTTTTCGAGCTGCGACCACACCGCCGCCAATTAACACGACCTTTCGTGCGCGGACATCGACAAATAACGGTAAATAATCCATCTTGCTCACCCATCGTTATATAAACTGATTATAAGAAATATAAAATTGACTATATGGTTTCAAACAACAGGTTTGAAATGACAAAAAGCTCTTTCTTGTAACTGAAAGGAATAAGCCAAATAACCATCACAAACCCGATGAAAAATCTATAAATACAAATAAAAAATAGAACTTAGATTAAATTTAACAAGTTAACTAATTACTGATTTAATTTAATGATTAGCTTGGAATACTTTTTTAAATACAAAAGTATTCCTTTGTAATTAAACAAATATTTTATTAATTCAGTGATTATTTATTTATATTCAAGACCCTAAATAATTCGAGTTGCACGTAGCCAACAACGCTGCGGCTTGAATTATAACTAAATTAATACTCTAAATAATTCGAGTTACATGTAGGCGACAAGCGAAGATAGCCGATGAGCATACATAAGTATGTGATTCGGCTAGCTGAGCGCAGTCAACACCCATGTAACTTGAAGTATGACGAGTATTTAGTTTTCATGCAGCCCGCACTCACGCTTTAATCCAAAAAAACGCGTATCTTCTTCATTCATTCCCTCTTCCCATTTGCGAGTTGTATGGGTATCACCAACCGATAAATACCCTTGCTCCCACAGAGGATGATAGGGTAAATCATATTTTGTTAAATATTCATAAACTTGCTTATTATTCCAATCAATCACTGGTAAAACTTTAAAAATGCCTTTTCCGATACCTAGTACAGACAAATTTGCACGGCTTGCTGATTGTTCTCGCCGTAAACCTGAAAACCAAGTTTGTGCCTGTAATTCATGTAACGCGCGTTCCATTGGCTCAACTTTATTCAATTGGTTATAACGCTCAATACCATCAAGCCCTTGCGTCCAAAGTTGACCATACAGCGCTTCTTGCCAAGCTGGCGACTGCTTTGCTCGATACACCTGTAAATTTAAATTCAACTTATCTGTTAACGCCTCAATAAATTGATAGGTCTCTGGGAACAAATAGCCAGTATCCGTTAAAATAACTGGGATATTAGGCACAATTTGCGTCACCATATGCAACGTCAGTGCCGCTTGGATACCGAAGCTGGAAGACAATACAAACTCTGTGGGTAAGTATTCAACTGCCCACTCAACACGCTGTAATGCATTCATAACTTCTAATTGGGAATTAAACTCAGCGAGATAAGCGACTTGTTGGGGCTTATCGAGTGCGGTGAGTGTTGCTAGCTCAAGTCGGCTCATACCGCCTCCTTAACCTCATAAAAATCGACGGCTGAATTCAATACTGGTTTTACGACATTGGTGCGAATAAGGAAATCGCCAAACCCTTCGTCAGGCAAGCGTGCCTTTGCCCAGTCACCGATTAACTCATCTAAAATGGTTAGAATTTCCGCACTGCTAATGTTTTCACGATACATACGTGGAATACGAGTACCAATGCGATTTCCACCTAAGTGTAAGTTATATCTATCAACAGCTTTACCGACCAGCCCAACTTCTGCCAACATCGCTCGCCCACAGCCATTAGGGCAACCCGTTATCCGCAAAACGATATGTTCATTGGCCACTTGATGAGAGGCCATGATACTTTCCACCTGACTAATAAATTCAGGTAAAAAGCGTTCTGCTTCCGCCATCGCGAGCGGGCAAGTTGGAAATGATACACAAGCCATGGAATTTTCACGTTGCGCCGTTATGTCATCACTCATTAACCCATGAGATCTGGCAATCGCTTCGATTGCCGCTTTTTCACTTTCAGGTACACCCGCTACAATTAAGTTTTGGTTTGCCGTTAAACGAAAATCACCTTGATGAATACGCGCAATTTCAGCCACACCGGTTTTTAATGGCTTGTTATCTAAATCAATTAATCGACCATTTTCAATAAACAATGTTAGGTGCCAGCGGTTATCAATCCCTTTGAGCCAGCCAATTTTGTCACCACGTTCAGTGAATTGATAAGGCCGAATGGGCTCAAAAGTCACACCTGAGCGCCTTTCGACTTCTGCTTTGAAGGTATCGACCCCCACACGCTCAAGGGTATATTTGGTTTTTGCATTTTTACGTTCAGTTCGATTACCCCAATCCCGTTGAGTGGTGACTATCGCTTCCGCAATCGCTAATGTTTTGTCTAATGGAATAAACCCAAACTCACTGGCTAAGCGAGGAAATGTTGCAGTATCCCCATGAGTCATAGCTAAGCCACCGCCCACCAGCACGTTAAAACCGATCAACTCTCCATTTTGGGCAATTGCGATAAAATTCATATCATTTGCATGCAAGTCCACATCATTTAGTGGTGGGATCACGACTGAGGTTTTAAATTTTCTTGGCAAATAAGTTTGCCCTAAAATTGGCTCTTCATCCGTTGTTACTATCTTTTCTTTATCTAACCAAATTTCCGCGTAAGCACTAGTTCGCGGTAATAAATGTTCAGATATTTTCTTTGCCCATTCATAGGCTTGTTGGTGCAATTCAGACTGCACTGGGTTAGACGTACATAACACGTTACGGTTAACGTCGTTCGCCGTTGCAAGGGCATCTAAACCAACGTGACTTAGCATTTGATGGGCAGGCTTTACATCCCCTTTTAGGATGCCATGGAACTGAAATGTTTGCCGATTTGTAATACGTACACTGCCATACAGCGTATGTTCCGTGGCAAACTTATCTATATCAAGCCATTGCTTGGGTGTAATAATGCCGCCCGGCAAACGGCAACGCAGCATCATTGCATGGCGTGGTTCGAGTTTTTGTTCTGCCCGCTCGGCACGAATATCACGGTCATCTTGTTGATACATCCCGTGAAAACGAATCAACAGGAAATTATCGCCTTCAAATCCCCCTGTTAACCCATTTTTTAAGTCATCCTTAATGGTTCCACGCAAGTAATTACTGTCTTGCTTCATGCGTTCACTGTCGGCGAGTTTACCTTCGACAATTAAGGGCTTTTGTTGTTGTTCATTGCTCATTAATAAACATCCCTCTGATAACGGCGCATTACGCGCAGCTCACTTAAAAATTCATCAGCTTCTTCACTATCCATGTTCCCGTATTGGCTGACGATATCTAATAATGCCTGTTCGACATCTTTGGCCATGCGGTTTGCATCACCACAGACATAGATGTGCGCACCTTCTTGTAACCATTGCCATACTTCTTCACCTTGTTCGCGAAGTTTATCTTGTACATAGATTTTTTCTTGCTGGTCGCGGGACCATGCTAATGAAATATGGGTTAATAAACCGTCTTTGACATAGCGCTGCCATTCCACTTGGTAGAGAAAGTCGTCAACAAAATGTGGGTTACCAAAAAACAACCAGTTTTTCCCTGCCGCACCGTCATTGTCACGCTGCTGTAAGAAAGCGCGAAATGGTGCAATCCCCGTTCCAGGACCAATCATGATCACCGGCGTATTGGGGTCTTGTGGTAGACGGAAATTATCATTGTGCTCAATGAATATGCGAAGTTCATCATCCTCATTTAAGCGATCAGCTAAGAAACCGGAAGCGCCACCAGTGCGCGCCTTACCATCAATCTCATAGCGGACAACACCAACCGTCGCATGAACTTCATTTTCTACCTCAGATTGAGAAGAGGAAATCGAGTATAAACGAGGGGTTAGCGGGCGCAGTAAGTCAATAAATTCTTGAGCCGTTGGTTGAGATGCCGCTTGGCGTACCATATCCACAATGGGCGTATTTTGTGCGTAGTGTAAAATAGCGGTTTTATCGCTAATCAATGACAACAACGCATCATCTTTTGACAACTGAGCATATTTTTCGACAATCACAGGGGTATTTTGTGTTAGTTCTAATTGATAAATCAGCGCATCGCGTAGTGAATGGCGCTGTGAACCAATAAAGACTTCTTCGTCACCTTGCAACCACAATAAAGCCACCAGTTCATCAACTAAAGCAGGGTCATTATCGAACCAAATACCTAGCGCGTCACCAGGTTGATAACGTAAACCAGAGTCACCGAGATCAATTTCAATATGGCGAACATCTTTTTGCGAGTCTCGACTGGTGATCTTTTGGTTACTCAGAAGTGATGCTGTTAATGGTGCAGTTTTACTATAAGGTGATGAATGAATTTCATTCACACTTCCTGTTTGAGTCGCCAATAATTGGCTATCACTTTGAGCAGGAACGCGAGCTTTTAAAATTTGTGTGAGGTTTTCAACCCACTCACTCGCAATCGCTTGATACTCAACATCTGCATCAATTCGCTCGGTTAATGGTACGGCCCCTAATGATGCAAGTCGCGAATCGAAATCTTTACCCGCCTGGCAAAATTTTTCGTAAGAGGAATCCCCCAGCGCGAAAACCGCATAGCTGGTTTGTGATAAATTAGGCGCTTTTTTAGAATGAAGGTATTTATACAGTGCAACCGCTTCTTCAGCGGGCTCCCCTTCACCCTGAGTTGACGCTACAATAACCAACACTTTTTCTTGGTTAATTTGCTTGAATTTATAATCCCCAGCATTCACTAAATTCACGCTAATTTTCTCACCAACCAAGCGCTCTCTGAGCTGCTCTGATAGGCGACGTGCATTTCCTGTCTGTGATGCTGAGATAATTGTGATAGTGTCTTGCGTAACTACAGGCGTACTGACCAGTGCATCAACTTGCGTATTTTGATTTACCACTCCCCACAAATAACCAGAAAGCCATGCGAGTTGATGAGATGAGAAATCATCAACGGCTGTCTGTAAACGTGTTAATTGCTCAACAGATATTGGCAGCGCCGCTAATGGCGGCTGTTTTTTTGTCATTATCTTGTAACCCCAGCGTTATTCATCTTTGATTTAAAAAAACGATGCCATGTCATTACCCCAGAAAAGACCGACAACCTAATACCTGCCCATTCCCCCAAATAATTAGGGTAATAAAGCAAAAAATACCGCAGTACCTGAAACATATAGGGTATGCCGTTAGGTTATAACAACCCTAGATAATGGGATAAGAAACGATAGCCATAATTAATAACTAAAAAGCCTAAAGCAATTAACTGATGGATCATATTGATAAAAGCGGTTAACGCTATTTTAGTAATTAAAGATATTTTTACCTAAAAATGCAGTACAATACGCTGTTTATTCACAACAAGGAGCCACATATGAGTACAACAATCTATAAAGATTTCACTTTCGAAGCCGCCCACAAACTTCCTCATGTACCAGAGGGTCATAAGTGTGGCCGACTCCATGGCCATTCTTTCATGGTGCGTTTAGAAATCACCGGTGAAGTCGACTCACATAGTGGTTGGATTATTGATTTTTCCGATGTAAAAGCCGCTTTTAAGCCTATTTGGGAACGCTTAGACCATCACTATTTAAATGATATAGAAGGGTTAGAAAACCCAACGAGTGAGGTATTAGCCCAGTGGATTTGGCAGCAAACTAAGCCTTTACTACCATTATTAAGTGCGGTTACCGTAAAAGAAACCTGCAATGCAGGCTGTGTCTATCGCGGGGAAGCTTAAAAGTTAATGCGCTAAAAAAGTCATATAACAGTAGGGATACACGCTCCTCAGACCGCTGACTTAGCGGCAAGCCCAATAGATTTTTAAATGAGGGGCTAAATCCCTATATCCTCACTTTCGACTCATCACCCATATCAACGCCTAACGCTGCATAGAAAGCCCCCTGACTGCCTTTAATAGGCTAAATTTTAAAGATCCGTATGTTATGAGGGTAAGGTTAAAGCAAGAAATAAATCAGTGACTGACATTTCCCTCTTTAACATTAAGGATATAAAAACATTAATTTGACATAGTGCATCAAATTATAACCTGATCTATTATTTATTATTATTTACTTTTAATAAGGTAGGGAAAATGAATCTATTTCAACAAACACCTAAGTCCAGAAGGCGCTATGGACTAGCAGCATTTATCGGTTTAATTGCAGGTATTGTCTCTTCGTTTGTCAAATGGGGCGCTGAAGTTCCATTACCGCCAAGAAGTCCAACGGATATGTTTAATGCAGCTTGTTCACCTGAAACACTGATTCGTGCAGCGGAACAAATTGACTGCTCACGTAATTTTCTTAATCCACCTTATATTTTCTTAAGAGATTGGTTAGGGATCGCTGACCCCAACGCTGCAGTTTACACTTTTGCTGGGCACGTTTTTAATTCAGTGGGTGTTACTCACATCATATTTTCTATCGTGTTTGCTGTCGGGTATTGTATTGTTGCTGAAATATTCCCTAAAATTAAGCTATGGGAAGGGTTGTTAGCGGGTGCACTGGCGCAATTATTTGTCCATATGATTTCATTCCCTCTAATGGGGCTCACCCCTCCACTTTTCGACCTGCCATGGTATGAGAATGTATCAGAAATATTTGGTCATTTAATTTGGTTTTGGTCTATTGAAATTATTCGTCGTGACTTACGTAACCGTATTACTCACGAGCCAGATCCTGAAGTACCATTAAACCAACCATTTAGATAATTTAAAGCCCCCCAATAAGCGTTTTCCAACTATTGGGGGTTACTGCTACGTTATCGCTATTTTTTTATTGAATATCCAAATACTTATGTGTTTGAATCGATAAACGCCAGTTACGTTGAATGCAGGTTTCGATACACAATTTCGTTGCCGCCGCCTTTTGGCTAATTGGCTGCAATGCTACTACAGGAGAGGCTTCGACAGTACGTAATGCTAAAATTTTCTCAAGTGCCTCAATATCTTTTTCGCGAGCAACAGGGTGTTTAATTTCATTAGCGCGATTTACTGCTTGCCTGATCACCTGTAACCCTCCTTTCATACCGACTTTTGGTGATACGGTAACCCATGTTTTTTCTGTGCATTGAATAGGGTATGTGCCGCTAGTTTCAATTTGGCATTGATATCCATGCTGTTCTAATATCGCAGTCAATGGTTGTAAATCATAAATACAAGGCTCACCGCCGGTAATAACAATATGCTGTGCGCTGAAGTGTTTTTCTTTCATTAATTGAATCAATGCCTCACCGCTTGCCATAGCCCATAAATCTGAATCAATCGTTTTAAGTGCGATATCCCCTAGGGTCGATTCTTTATCTTGTTCTTTTTCCCATGTTTGTTTGGTATCACACCAGCTACATCCAACTGGGCAGCCCTGCAAACGAATAAACACAGCTGGAACACCAGTAAAAACCCCCTCTCCCTGAATGGTTTGGAAGATTTCATTAATTGGGTATTTCATATCACTCCTAAAATAGTTAACTAAGCACACATTATATTGCAGATATCTATCTCACGAACAAGGAAGTTTGTGATAATGTAGCCACCTTAGGGTTCAATAAAGTACGTCCGACTGAATAAACAATACCGAAAGCATATTCGGAACAACATATCGAACGAAGAAAAAGACAGGAAAAGACATGCAAAGTAGTGAACAAAATCAACTCAGAAAGGGGCTGAGTGTTCGGCACATTCGCTTTATGGCTTTAGGGTCAGCGATTGGTACCGGCTTATTTTATGGTTCTGCTTCCGCCATTCAAGCGGCAGGCCCTGCAGTTTTACTCGCTTATATGGTCGGTGGTGCCGCTGTATTTATGGTCATGCGAGCCTTAGGCGAGATGGCTGTGCATCACCCAGTACCCGGTTCATTCTCTCACTACGCTAGCCATTACATGGGCCCCCTCGCTGGTTTTTTAACTGGCTGGAACTACGTATTTGAAATGTTAGTTGTGTGCTTAGCTGATATTACCGCTTTCGGGATGTACATGGGGTTCTGGTTTCCACATGTTGACCAATGGGTATGGGTATTAAGTATCGTGCTATTTATTGGTGCGCTCAATTTATGCCATGTTAAAATTTTCGGTGAAATGGAATTTTGGCTGTCTATCGTGAAAGTCTCCGCAATCATCGCAATGATTGTTGGTGGTACCTTCTTAATGTTCTACGGTTTCGGCCAAGAAACTGACCATGCGGTGGGTATCCAAAATCTCTGGGAACACGGTGGCTTTATGCCAAACGGTATTGAAGGCGTTATTGCGTCCTTAGCCATTGTAATGTTCGCCTTCGGGGGTATCGAAGTAATCGGTATTACCGCCAGTGAAGCGCAAAATCCAGAAAAAACCATTCCTAAAGCAATCAATGCAGTACCTATTCGTATTTTATTATTCTATGGGTTAACACTTTTTATTCTGATGTGCATCTATCCGTGGAACCAAATCGGTCAAAATGGCAGCCCGTTCGTCCAAATTTTTGATAGCCTAGGTATTCAATCAGCGGCAAATATCTTAAATATCGTGGTGATCACAGCAGCAGTCTCAGCTATCAATAGTGATATTTTTGGTGCTGGTCGTATGATGTATGGTATGGCACAAGACAAGCAGGCACCAAAAGTCTTTACCAAGTTAACGAAAAGTGGGGTACCTTGGGTCACTGTGCTGGTGATGTCCGTTGTAATGTTACTCGGCGTGTATTTGAACTACCTACTTCCAGAAAAAATCTTTGTGATTATTGCATCAATCGCAACCTTTGCTACAGTTTGGGTCTGGTTAATGATCTTACTTTCTCATGTTGCAATGCGTCGCCAAATGAGCACTGAAGAAGTTAAAAAACTCAAATTCCCAGTCCCATTTTGGCCGATTGGCCCTGCGCTGACTATTGCATTTATGGTCTTTGTTATCGCATTACTAGGCTTCTTTAAAGACACCCAAGTTGCCCTTCTCGTTGGGTTTGCATGGGTGGCAATATTGAGTGTCACCTTCTTTATCATGCGTAAATTTCAAAAATCTTAATCAACAAAAGCATTTATAAAATAAATTTAAGCCCTATATTTATATGATATAGGGCTTTTTGTTATCAAACGAGTGCTTGCTTAATATCGGCAATCAAATCATCAACGTTTTCTAACCCGACTGATAAACGAATAAGTCCATCACTAATGCCGTACTGCTCTCGCTCCTCAGCGGTGTAAGTAGAATGGGTCATACTTGCAGGGTGTTGAGCCAATGACTCACAATCACCGAGGCTAACCGCACATGAAAATAACTGCAGGTGATTCAAAAACTGCTTACCCGCCTCAAGGCCCCCTTTAAGTTCAAAAGCAATCATCCCTCCAGGTAACTTCATCTGCTTTTGAGCTAATGCGTATTGTGGAAAACTCAGTAAACCTGGATACATTACCTGAGAAACTTCAGATAACGAGGCCAAGTATTCTGCAACTTTCTGTGCATTCTCAACCACCCTTTCCATTCTGATTGGCAATGTTTTCATTCCTCGCAATATAAGATTTGCATCATGAGGGGATAAACAAGCACCAGTCATGTCCTTTAGTCCAACTAATCTGATTTGCTTAGCCAAATCCTCCGTTGTGACAACCGCTCCAGCCATCACATCACCATGCCCATTCATATATTTAGTCAATGAATGAATGACAATATCTGCCCCAAGCTCAAGCGGTTTTTGAATGTAAGGAGTACAATAGGTATTGTCTACTGCCACTAATATTTGTTGGTTATTTGCAAGGTTATATTGCTTAACGATATGGCTCACGGCATTAATATCAACCAAACGCATATTTGGGTTTGCAGGTGACTCGAAAAATATCATCTTTGTTTGTTCAGTGAGTTCCTGTGCCACATTATTAGGGTTACTCATATCAATGTGACGGACTTTAACCCCAAATCGAGCTAATCCATGATGAAAGAATGAGTATGTACAGCCATAAACCGTCATATCAACTAACAGCTCATCTCCAGGATTAAGTAATGTCCAAAGAGTCGATGTTATTGCCCCCATCCCTGAAGAAAATACAATTGCTGCATCTCCCTCTTCTAAATCAGCCAATCGCTTTTCCAGCAAATTCAATGTTGGATTATTTATTCGAGTATAAATGTAACCATTCAATTCGCCGCTAAAACAGGCGGCACCTTCTTCGACATTATTAAATACATAAGTTGAAGTTTGATAAATGGGAGAAGAAAGTGATCCTAAATTTTCGGCTGCATCATAGTAATTGTGTATCACACGCGTATCAAAAGAATATTGTCTATCTAATATCATACCACCTCCGAAATATTACCCCTCTTGGGGTGAAGATAATCGAGAACCCATTATTTGCAAGGTTCGTAAAACGGTACTAATTCCACGTAATGTGTTTGGATCTTTTAATAAAACATACACCGAACGAAAATTTGGATTTTTACTATTATATCTCTCTTCCATTTTTGCCATATTATAAGCAGCGCCTAACTCCCAGACTGGTGCTAAAGTGTCTTCAAATGAATTTGCCAGTTTCTCTACAGTGCTATTATCGGTAATATCAATGAGGTCAGAAATTAAAGAAAGTAAATCAACAATATTATCTAAACGATTCAACTGTAATAAAGGGGCTAATTTTTCGGCGAAATGATCACCCGACTCAGAATTAAGAAGTTCAATTAGTTTACTTTGATTTTCATTATTCGACATTTTTATTTCCTCCTTAAACTAAACCACGAATAGCAGCCCAATAAATACCTCTATTAAAGCCATTTCTTAGTAATCCTCCTAATTTAGTTGGAGGCGTAGGAATAACGTCGTGTTTATAATCGTATTGCAAAGGCATCCCTGCCGTTAATCCCATTTGGGCAACAGCTTGAACTCGCCCATCATAAATAGCTGCAGGATAGCCATAAATTAATTCTCCGCAAATATTATCAGCTATAATTGCAGCTTGATTATGGCAACTTCCACCTGCTTTACTGATCGGTAAATCAACAGTATCACCTATAACATAAACACCATCTACACCATAAACTTGCATAGTTTCGTGATCAGTTGGTAGCCATCCTTCACCATTATTATGTTCACTCAGCCCGGTATTAATAACTGCTTCAACCGCAGTAATAGGAGGAGTACTAATCAGTAAATCAAAATTTTGCTCATCCCCTTCTTTCGAATAAGCTACCTTCTTATCTGGATCAACTTTATCTAAAGTAAACCCTCTTTGTGCTTTAATATTTTTAGCGGTGAATACTTCAGGAATAACTTCACAAACAGGTTGTTGCATGAATAAACAGTTGCGCAATAATTGTGAAACTGTTGGATAGGTATAAACAATTTCAATATTATCCCTAACCCGGCGTTTACGTAAAAACTCATCAATCATTAAAGTTGTTTCCATCGGTGCGATACCACACTGATGGGGGACATTAGGTGTTTCAGGGAATGATACCGTAATAAAAATTCGGCCTTTTTCAATCTTAGCCAGTTGATCAGCTAGCTTTCTCGATGCATCATAAGCATAAAAATGGTTACCAATATCCTTTAAACCTTCAATGCGCTCAGGTTTAGGCACGCAACCTGTCGCAATAACAAGAAAATCATAATTATATTTTTTTCCATCCTTCGAGTTTAGCGCTTTATTTTTAAAATCAAAGTACTCAATTTTATCAATGGCTAACTCTATTTCAGGCCTTAACAACTCTCTTTCTGGGCGACTTAATTCATCTTTAAAGAAGAGATTAAAGGCAACATACATAAATGCAGGTTTATAGTAATGTATTGGATTATCAGTAATTAATGTTATTTTTATTTTTTTGGAAAAAATTTCTTTACTCAATTTCCTGGCAAGTGTATTCGCTAGCATCGTTCCACCAGTTCCACCGCCAACAATAATTATATTTTTCATTACATTAACCACCGTATATATAATTAATTAAGTTTTATACGCTATACCCATCAGTTATAAATATAGCCCATAGAAAATTAATTCCAATACAATAATTAGGGTATAATTTAAAAAATAACAAATAAAACTAATCACTTATATATATATAACCTGAAGAAGAAATTAATTGTGAAAATTATAATTATGGAAATTATATTACATAAAAACAATTTCATTTAATAAGAATAGTGTCCAACAATATCCCAGCGAAAAAGAACGTCCTCCATAATTTGTCCATAACCAATATTGTGCATAATTAAATAATTATGTGTATTGGGGGATTTTATCGAAGTTACAATGCCAATATGAGGCCTACCATTATCTAAACGCCATGAGACAATATCGCCAGGTGTATAATCACTGACACTCTTTGAGATAGGCTTATTTTTCCCTTTACGTGAAAAAAAGACCTCTAAATTAGGCACGCGACGGTGGTCAATATTTGTATCTGGTTTACGTAACCCCCACATACGCTGGCTGGGATATTGGCGAAAATTTGCTTTCATGTCTTCATGAACTAATTTTTGTAGATCAATACCAATTTTTCGGTAGCTGCGTATAACAACATCAGAACAAACGCCGTACTGCTCAGGCACATCACCATTTGGATAAGAGATTTGTCGATAAGATGAGTCATAAATAACTAAACGAGGTAACTGTTCCGCATGTTTAGCTAACAATAAGCTCGATCCATTTGCTATTTGTGCAAAAAAGAAGAGTGTGTACAAAAACGATATTTTCAACCTGATATTCCCCATAAAAATAGTTCATCAAATCTACAATTAAATACCAGAGAAAATAAGGGGAGATAATCTTAATTACTTAGAAAGTGTAAATTTGGTCATAATAGGGTTATGATCAGAAGCATCTGTTGGTAGTACAATGCTGTTTTTAACTTTCAATCCACGATAAAATATGTAATCTAAAGGGCGACCAAAGGCCTTAGTACGGTAATCATCATTAAATGCAATTTCTTTTAAACCAACACTACGAATAAACCGTTTTAATGCATTCACTCGTTGCCTGCTCCATGCATTAAAATCACCCGCGAGGATCACCGGGCCAACATGTTTAGCAATATGAATTCCCAGCTTACTTAATTGCCGAGTATAAACATCCACACCAAAGCTGAAGTTAATTGCATGCACATTCGCTACCATCAAGTGTTTTCCATTTGGTAACGGATAAACCGTAATCAGTGCGGATTTAGCTAGCCGTAAAAGTGGCTCTTTTTCTCTTAAAGGACAGCAATATATCGGATGTGAAGCTGCGAGAGTCATTACTCCAGCAGGGTGAGGCGAGAAAGGTAATGCAGGTACTTGATCAGCAATTAATTTATGTGATGCTGCAAAAGATATTAGCTCAGGTGACATTTGAGCCTCTTGCAGCAAGATTAGTTTTCTATCTTTCACTAATTCGTTAAGGGTGTGTTTCCAATTTGGACGTTGCTGTTTGTAAATATTCCATGTAACCACATCAAGAGTTTCACCCGCTGCAAACAGTGGTAAGCCTATTGGAAGTGATTCACCTAACATATGAACAGGCATCGGCTGAATACGTTTAGCGGGCTCACCTGCAATATACCGAACAGAATAGGTTCTTTTCGCCAAATTTGAGTCCCTATATCACAGAAAAATAATGAAAATCTTACACTTTTTGATTAGTTACTACAGGTAGTATATCAAATTTGAGGTGTTATAGCTTATCAAATTTAACACAACCACTAACTTAACCATGAGGCCTTTAAGCTTTACACTAAAACTTAAAATGGATAATACTGAATTGGTGGCTATTCATACTACTTACTTTTTTATTCTCACTCTATAAATAATATGTGAGTTGTTACTCACTACTTTGTATCCCTCATTAACATTCAA